>NZ_CP109615.1:0-159149 GCF_025813515.1 Klebsiella sp. KP20-425-1 | reverse complement strand
ACCATCCCGCGCTTATGTTGCACGGAAGGAGCAAATGGCACAGAAACGGGTATTGCAGTTTTCTGAGCATAAAACTATACTCCCTGCATAGAGCAACAGCTTCTATGCAGTTTATGAAGGCCCCGGTAATCTTCTCAGTCGCCAAACTTAGCGAAGATTATCGGGGTTTTGTCTTTTCCGGCTCCGGGTAGACACCTCATCAGAACCAGTTCCCTGCCACCTTACGGCGTGGCCAGCCATAAAATACCAAACGATCAGTAATCTAGCACCTACCGTCGAAACTCACAAGAACGTCAATCCTTAACAAGGCAACCATGCTGGTTAACTGCCTCTTTTATGAGCTTTTCAATCATCTCTGATTGGGTCACGCCTTTGGTTTCACACATCAGTCGAAATTCATCTTTAATTTCGCTTGTGACGTACACCCGCATTTCCTTATGCGTTTCTTTCTTTCTGGCAAGATGACTCTGCTGACGTTCTACAGCACTCCTCGGACTGCCTTTTCGGTAACTGCGTTTTGCTTTCGTTGAGGAAGTAACCGCGCTTACGACCTGTGACATCTCTGCCTCCTCAAAGATCTAAAAAAGGATCGTTTGCAGAGAATACTACAGATATCAGAATTCAGCGACTTACTTTATGGACGTAACCCGCGTTGGCGCACGGTTTACGTCCGGGGATCGTTTATGGCGATGTCAGTATGTCTGTTTCCAGTCCGTTCCCTGTGACCAGCGAGACGACCAGTGCTGCAGGTAGCGCCGGGCAACAGCCGAGTCATCCCATACAACCAGCACATTCTCTGAATTCGAACGGTCAGCGGCACGGCTGAAATTGAACGAGCCGGCCTCTGTATTGCGCCTGTCCGCGACGATCACTTTGTCGTGCAAAATCTTGTAGGCGCTGACCGTACGAACCGGAATGCCCGCGCTGGCCAGCAGGTTCAGGGCGGCTACGCTGGCTTTTCCGCTATTCGCCTTCTGGTCCAGCACCACGCGGACATCCACCCCACGTTGTTTCGCCGCGATGAGTGAGCGAACCACCTCCGGGGAGGTGAAGGAATACCCCATCAGCCGGATTTCCTGCTGCGCGGAATCGAGGGTCTTCAGGACCAACTGCAGGGCTGTGCCTTCCGGAGAAAAACCTGTCTCGATGGTCGCGGCGTCGACTGCCGGCGCCAGCGCTAACAGGCTCAGGCTGAGGACTCCGGCCACAAATCCTGTGCGGACACGGGTTCTGTTTATTACTGCTATTTTCCTTTTCATCCTTTGTATTCTCCCCTGACCACCGTCAATGGTGTGGTGATAGTTTCAGTTTCCCGACGTATTAAAAATTCCCTGATCTGTCTGACCAGCTTTTCAGCATCCCGGTCTCTCAGCAGCGGAATGCCCGCCTGCCTGAGTACTTCTTCCAGCAGGATATCCCGGCGAACCCGGTGTTTTTTCAGATGCGACGCATCATCCAGCTCGATGGCGGCCACAATGGCAAAGGTCCTGATATCCACCACCACCACATCGCAGTGCCACTGTGACACCATCCGGAACAGCTGCCACCAGGTCCGGGAGCGGGGCCTGATATGGGGTGCCAGGCTGGCGATATCCGCCACTCGCACCTGCGGGCACAGCAGCCAGTGTTTCCGGTCGGTATGTTTCAGCAATGCCCGGAAAAAATGTTGTTCCCGGGGCGTCATCAGCGTGTCATTACCCATCCAGACCCGCTGGCGACACAGTCTCTGTTCAGCCTCTCCGGTACGAATACCCGCCGCTTTCAGCGCTTGTAGGACCGGGGATGTCTTCCCTGTTGCACGTTCCTTCAGAAACAGCACCAGGAACCCCAGCAGACTCAGCACAACAACGGCACTGCCTGTCATCATTAATATCTTTGCCATGTTGCTTCTTCCTTTGTGGACATATTTTTTCCGATGTGTTTACTGCGCAGTCTCCTCATCGTTCTGTCCCTCTGGGGATACGCCAGGCCTCTGCCGGCAACCGATCCAGCAACGCGCGCCGGAAGGCATTTGGCAGACCCTGACCGGCCACAATGTCTGCTATCAGGACCGATATGGCAGAAATCATCAGCACATAGCGAATGATGAAGCCGGTCTGATGCATAAGCTCTCCGGGGGACATATTCCGAAGGGCGGTCACCAGCCGGACACCGGCCTGCGGAACCCCCCAGACAAGCACGCCAGCGCCCGCCAGTATCACTGCCGGCGCATACAGAAATCCCCGACTGATAACCCGTTGCATCAGGTTTAAAAGAGCGTGCATCTGACGGCGGTACACCTCATCATCCTGCAGAATCTTCCATTCAAGCCGCGCTTTCTCATGCCGCGGAAGCATGGCCACCACCTGGATGCCGTCACGGATACTGACGAGCGGCGAGACATCAGGCTTCCTCATCTGGTCGATGTGCCGCGTATACAGGGCCAGCCCGGCCCAGAATAGTGCAACGGGCAGTGATACCAGGATAAATCCATTTCCCGGAAAAGAGGGAGAAAATAAGAGTTGCAGAGACAGTGCCAGCGCGCCCCCGTATAAATAACAAAATAACTGCTGCTCAGTGCGCAGCATGAAATAGCTGAACATACTCATTCCTTTTTAGACAAGAATACTTTTTAGACAAGAAAGATAATCACAACCTGCTTATTTATTTCATTAGCGCCAGACCACCGTTTTTTCATAAACGGCAATCACGCCTCGCCTGATTAATTCGTCCCTGACCTGATTTAAAATCGCTGTATTTCTGATGTTACCGGAATGACATTTAATATAATTCATCAGTGACGAGGTGCTTACAGGTCGGTTTACCGCAGACTTTTTACTCAATGACTGTATTTTATCGGTCAGGCGTAGCACCTCATCGTTGCTGATGAGCGCAGACACCGTTTTCGCCTTCTCTGCTGAACGTGGTGAGGGTATACGACAACATCGTCGCCCTGTCCTGCAGAGCAATGCAATCACGCTGTCATACCCTTTATCATTCGATATAACATGAAACATCGTATCTTCCGGAGCGGTGACGCTGAGTCGTCCCAGCTCAAGTACCAGGTGGAAATCGACATTATTTTTCGACACGCAGGGCGCCTGAAACACACTGACCGATATATTACCGGCATGTGTTACGGACGGAAAACGAATAAACTCCTGCTGAGACCCGGTAAACAAAATAAGACGTTCATAACGCGACAACATTACATTTTCAAGCGTTCCGATATTTTCATAATCAACCAGCGCAATGATATTCTCAGACATAACTCTCCAGACTCCACCGGGACCGACTGCCAGAATACCAGTCCGTTAGTACGACGAACAACATACAGCAGTGTGCCTTTTTGTTTTAAGAGACATCCTCTTCCATTCAGAAGAGACAACAGTAACTTGTTATTGTCGGGATTTATTTATAGCCGCCTGAACATTCTGTGCTTCAGTCATTCCGGAAAAGACCGTGACGTTTTCTTCCGTCGCGCCCTTCACCGGCATCACAATAATACCTGGCGTTCCGGTTAATCCCGTCGCCGTGGCGATATCATTAATATTTTTCAGTGTGGTATTTATCTCATCAATCGTATTCTGCTTAAATTTAATATGACCAGAAACCTTTTCGATAATCTCCTGCGTCAGTTTCCCTTCATTCAGTCCTGTACCATAAACCGCATTGTGATAGCTCCTGTAAGCCTCCGAGCCCTTTTCTTTCCAGACCTGCAGGCCGGTTTTCGCCGCCAGCAATGATGCAGGCCACCGGCTACCAAACACCGGCCACTCCATAAAGAAGTAACGCACGTCCGTGTTGCTCCCGATGACCTTCTCCAGTTCGGGTGCGAACCGGCTGCACCAGATGCACTGGTAGTCAAAGAATTCAACCACCATCACCTTTCCGTCCCCGGGACCCCAGGAGGGGATATTTTTATTACCCAGAATGTTAGCCTGCTGTTCCAGTGCAGTGGATTTAAGACCGCGGGTCTGTTTCGCCTCCTGCTCCTGCTGAAGTTTCTCACTCATCTGAATCAGTATTTCAGGATGAGCACGCAGATAATCCGCTGCGATTTCCCCGATTCTTTTTTCCTGGGCGGCGGAAAACGTTTTATCTGGTTCATTATTCTGAGCAAAACTGGTATTAAAAGCGACAGCCGAAATAAACGGGAGCAGAAAATACAATCCGAATTTGAATTTCATTTTTATTCCTTTAACAGGTTAAGCATGGATATAATAAGGGTTTTCATATTATTGACTCTCTTATTTGTGACGAATACCATTCAGCTAATGGATGTGATACCCATTAGCTGTGGACGTACTGATATTTAATCTGAGCGAACTGAAAAGAATTAAACGGTCTGACTCATCTTTCGTTCAGCGCGTAACAGCTCTTTCATCATGCGCTCACTGGCGTAGTGCGCTTCATCAGCAGTGACCGTAGCCACCACATTCCCCTGCAGGTCATAGCGGGAGGCACCTTCCCGCATCCGGGACAGATAACCTGCCGACCGGGTCAGGCTTTTCAGGCACTTAATCACCTGTTTATGCGACAGCGGCAGGTCGCGCCCCGCGATATCGGCAAACAGCTGTTCACGCATCCCCGTCGCCAGCAGACGGGGTGAGTCACCGTCGAACAACTGTGGCCAGAATGCCTTCAGAGTCATGATGGCCTGTTCCGGAGGCAGTAAGCGGAGATACCGGACCGGAGGCGGTACCTTTAAGGCTTTGGCCATGACCGGCACAGTTTTTCGCGCTGCGGCTTCAGCGGCCTTTTTCTCAAGCTTCTCTTTTTTGACCTTCCAGGCGGGCGGGGTCGACACCACCACCACTTTTTTGCGGCGCACCACAACATCAGGGGTGCCCGTGTTGTTGTTCGCTCCTGCATTATCTGTGGCTGGTTTGCGTTTCAGGCTCAGTACCGGACGTTTTTCTTCACTCATAAGGGGCCATATCAATTAAAGCTTCAGGTCTGGGGTATACGATACGCTAACGGCATCATCGTTTCATCTCAGGCTGCACTGGTCACAGCGATGATGTTCCCTTTGTCACACTTACGGATACTGTTCCCGCTCCCCGGACCTCTGTCCGGTTTTTTTTTACATCGTCGCCACTATCCCCAGCACCGCCAGATGCACGGCATAAAACATCACAAAAAAGTGCCGCGGCCAGAAGCGCGGAACAGAACGACCGAGGTCAGAACAGACCGCCAGGGCCAGCAAAGCGACCATCAGGCTGGCAATGGCCTGGGTAATATCATGGGCATTCATCAGTAGTACCATGACAGCCCACAGCACGGCATACCCGATCCGTTCTACAGGCTCTTTCGCCCGACAAAGCCGCCAGCTGTTGATCAGCATGAAGACCCCGGCCAGACCGTAGCTGTCGGCAGATAAGGGGAGCCAGGCCACTACAATGGCGATCGCCAGCAGAATATCATTGCGGGTCTGCAGACTGAACCAGCGCAGCGCCTGGCCGGTGACCGCAAAGCTAAACAGGATATTCCCCATGTACCACGGGTACCCGATGAGAATAAAGGAGCCCTGGGCGATCAGCGCCCAGCACCACAGGCTGTTCAGCTGTGTCTGGCGGATGGCCCCGTGGCGCGCCAGGTTCATTCCCCAGACCAGACCAAACAGGGGAAAGCAGCCTCTCCCCAGAAGACGCATGAGTTCATTATTCCCGGCCAGCAGCAAACCGGTGTGATCGACAATCATCAGCACCAGCGCCACCGTTTTGATGATATCCGTCTGTCCAGGCGTCCAGGTCAGCAGCCCCTGCAGCCAGCGATCGACGGCATTGAGGCGGGTTTCGTACATTGTCATATTCCTTTCCTTTTATCAGCGCCCCGGCAGGGTACCCGATTTTAATCGGGGAGAATGCCGGGGCAGACAAGCCGCCGGCGCGTCAGTCGCCCCCGAGCGTTTTCTCACGATTGAGATCACGAACCATATCCCGCTCCATCTGCTGCAGACGGTCCCGCTGCAGGCTCTCTGATACCACCTGCTGAACGGCCGCTTCCTGACGCCGGGTCTGCGGATCGTCCGGCAGCACCGTTTTCTCCTCTCCTGGCCGGTCACGTTCGAGACCCCGAATGACGTCCCCGATAACCTCTTTTATCCGCTCGCCCGGCTCGCCCGCTTTCTTCTCCTCTCCGGACACTTCCCGGGTCGCCTGCTCCGTCTGTCTTTCCATCTCCCGGCGCTGTGCCTCTTCTGCGGCCCGCTGTGCCAGAACCTCTGGCGGGAGCGGGATGTCAGTACCGGTATCATTGATCGGAGGATTCGGCAGGGGATCAGCCCAGATGCGACCGCCGGTGATGGCCTCCGGGTTCCAGGGGCGGTCATCTCCGGCAAGCCGGACCACCACCCCGCTGTCGGGGTTATCGCGTGCGATCCTGACGCCTTCGCCCATATTCCCGGCCAGCAGACTTTCGCCGTTGCGACTGTTCTGCAGCGCCACAAAGCGGGCATCTTCATTGCCCATGATGCGCCCCTCACCGCCGATCACCTGCAGACGTCCGTCGTTATCCGTCAGCGGGCTGAGCCAGATGCCGGCGTCTTTCCCGTTTTTGTCGAACGCCGGCAGCGCCACGTGCGGCTGCGGGTACTTTTTGCCCGGTGAAATGAATTTTCCCGGGGACTGCCCGCGCGCCAGACCGGACTGCTGCAGGGCGGCCCGGCCTGCAGCCGCCTCATCCAGCGCTCGTGCCCGGCTGAACAGCTGGCCGGCCGTTTTCACGGCCCGGTCGTTACGCGGCTCCAGAATATCGTGGGCTGTCGCTTTCTCTGGTGAATTATTTATGGCCTTTATCCAGCCCTCACGGTTGTCGGTATACACCTGGACATGTTGTTTCATACGTGATAACCCGACATAGGCGGATTCAAAGCTGGCCATCCGTTCCCGGCCACCGGCCACGCCCTCCAGTGCGATGGCAAACGGTTCACTGGCCCCCTGCGCACCATGCGCGGTGATGGCGTAGGCAAGGTCGATATGTTGCTGCGCTTGATCAGCCTTCGGGTTCAGCGTGCGGGTGCTTTTGCCGTCAGACAGCGTGACACTGTCACCTGAAACGGATTTCACCTCCCACACACTGTTGGCCACATAGCCGCGTTCCGTGTCACTCTTGCTGAAGCGCATTTTGTCCCCCTGAGACACTGTAATCTCTTGCTCACGGTAGAGCGTGACACCTTCAGCCAACGCCTCCCGGGGTGAAATAAGCCGTTCTTTCCCTTCACCATCCATCAGCGTGATAAGCTGGTTCTCCTTATCCACGCTCCCGATACGGTGGTAGACATTATCGACCAGGGCAACGGCTCCCTTATGAGCCGTCCAGGTCGACAGTCTGCGCAGCTCTCCGTCACGGATGTTGCTCGTCACCAGTACCGGCAGAGTGACTTCCTCTCTGCCCACTTCACCATTGTCCCGCCTCGCGTCATGAATCAGACTGTTCAGCACCCGCCGGTCATCATTCAGATGGGTGATAATCAGCGTCTGTGACTGCGCCTCCGGGGTACGGTCGGCATAGTCCTTCACCAGTGCCTCATACAGCGTGGTGGGCTGACCTGCCGGCACACTTTCACCCTTGTTCAGCGCTTTCTGTATCGCCTCCTCCTGTGCGGGGGTGAATTCCACCACGGAGTTTTCGGGCACCCAGGCCCCGTCTTTTCGCGGCACCTGTTCCGGTGTAACCTGCTCAATCGTCGCCAGCGCGCGGTTCACGTCCCGGTCAATCAGGCTGTAGACCGCCGGTCGCAACTCAGGTACCTGGCGCACAATCTCTTTCATAATGGCGACGTCGGCGGCGCTGCGCTGCTGCATCAGCCGGAACGGCTGGCCCGGTGCAATGGACTGCAGCTGGTCGGTATCGCCGCTGAGCACCGCCCGTCCTCCCCCGGCCGCAATCAGGGAGAGCGCCTTCGCGGTATCGGCCAGCCCCACCATTGAGCTCTCGTCGAGCAGGAACAACGTGTTGCTGAAATCCGGTGTCTGGCCATTACGCTGCAGGAGCTGCGTGTCATGCAGGAACGAGGCGGTAGTCTGCGCATCCACGCCGGCGCTCTGCATTTCCCCGACCGCACGGTGTGTCGGACCGAGACCGATGACCCGAGGCCGGGTCGCTTCCGGCAGCAGACTGATGGCCCCCGTCACGGCCCGGAACTGGGTGGTTTTCCCCACCCCGGCATAGCCCTGAACCACCGTGAACCGGTCCGTGGTCTCCAGTATCATCCGGGTGGAAGCACGCTGCCCTGACGTCAGGTCCGTCATCAGGCTTCCCGGTACATTGTCCATCAGGGGTGCAACGGCCTCTTTTCCTTCCAGCACCTTTGTCAGAATGCTTTTCTCGGCATCCCAGGTCTGGCGGGAAATCAGCAGGTCATTGCCGTGGCCTGGGGCCACCGGCACATTCAGCAGACTGCCGGCCTGAATCTGCGACTGAATGGTCGCGTCTATCTCCGTCATCGGAACCTTACCTCCGCCGGTTTCCAGCGCGGTGGCCAACAGTTGCGGGCGCGTGAAGGTCAGCTCCTCACTTTCCAGTAAAGGAATGGAAAGGTGAATGACCTGCTCTGCGGGGGTGTGCAGCCCGGCTTTCTGTGATGCGATGGCTGCATCCAGGTCTGTCTCGCCTGAACGGGCCTTCAGCTGCTCAGACACCACACTGAAGGCGGTATGCCGGGCCAGCTTCTCTGTCGTGCGGGCAGTACCCTGCGCCGAGTACAGCCGGATGTGGCTCCCGCTCTGCGCCAGCTGGTTCAGCGTGGCGTTATCCAGCTCACGTTGCGTCACCGAGGCAAAGACCGTCGCCGTTTCGCTGACCGAGCGGCCAGGACTTTCCACCCATCCGTGCCCGACCTTGATACCGTCGAACGGGCTGCTGCCTACAGAAAGCGACTGGGTGGTTTTCTGTCCGGGACGCTGCACCGTCAGCTGCCCTTCCTCCGCCTTCAGCACCGTGACGCTCTCGCCGCCTTTCAGGCGCGTGTCGGGTATCTTCCCCAGCACGGCCAGACGTTCACCTTCAGCCACCGTCAGTTTGTCGGCCCGGAATAACGTCCACTGGCTGTCGACGGCAGAAACCTTCATGTCCAGACGTTCCCCCTCTTTGTCCCTGAGGGTCAGCATATTGCTGCTGGCGGTCACCCGATCGATCACAAAGCGGTCATGCTGTCGGGTTTCCGGGTCCCAGCGCTCCATCACCATCCCTTCCCGGTAGTAGTCCCGGACACCGCGACTTTTGCTGTCCAGCCAGACCGGCGTCAGCGCGGTGACCGTCATATCCTTCTCACCCAGTACGCCCTCACTTTTGAGCGTTTCCCGGATGAGCCCGTTCAGTATGCCCTGTTCACGGCTCCCGCTGATTTGCGCCACGCTTTCCTGCCCTTCGCGTACGCTGGCGGCAAACTCCTGCGCCAGGCGGCTGTAACGCGCGCCCTTTTCCGGCTCACTGATGATGTCCGCAGTCGCCTGCTTTCCGCCCTGCCAGCGATAAGTATTTACCCCGCTCTCTTTCAGTACTGTCAGCGCGCTGCCGGTACCGCTGCGCTTCCCACTGTCGGAGAGCAGGACCTGAACGTTATGACGCATGGCGCCATCCAGCATGGACAACGTTTCCTTCAGGCTCATCTTCTCCGCCTGGTCAACGATAAGTGTCCCGCCCGGGATGAAGGCGGTTCCGTCCTGCAGGGCAGATTTCCCGGTCACCGTTTCCCCTGCCAGCCGCGCATCCGCAGACAGAAACTCCCGCGATCGGTTGTCAGCCGCAATGATGTGCACATCTCGCCCTTGCTCCCGGGCCATCAGGGTTAACTCAGCCACCCGCTCACGCTGGCCAGCCGCGCCGCCCTGGCCGGAGACAATCCCCATTGTTGGCCGGTCCTGGGCCAGCACACTGACGGCATCGCTGAACGGTGACTGGCGCACAACAGCGGTATCTGGCGTAACGGAAACATGATTCTGGCGCTGGATCTCCTGGCTCAGCGCTTTAACGGATAATTCGTCCAGGACATGGATGTTTGAGGTAAAGAGGCCTTTCTCGCGGTCGAGCGGGATCAACTGCTCGCGTTCGATCGCCGCATCGATACCGGTCCTCGCCTGCTCGAACACACCGGGTTTGGCTTCCAGCTGGCTGACCGTGCGGGCCAGCAGGTCGGCATACGTGAACTGCACCTTGCGGTCGCTGAGACCGGCAATCGCCTTCGTCACCACATCGCTGATATCGGGGACGTCCGTTTTCACCGGCGCAGCAGGCGCGCTGGCCAGTTCCTTTGCCCGAGTATCGGCGGCTTCACGATAGCCCCGGATGTCGAACCCGGTCTCCTTCAGCGTGTTCATCCACTCCACCATCTTCTCTGCCGGGTCGATAGCTTCCTTCGACTTGCGGGTATCGAGCGCGGCCACATCCCGGGACTTCAGGGAGGCATCAGGTCCGGCTGCCTCCCTGAGCTCCTGACTGCGCGTGGAAAAAGACTCAACCGGCACGCCCTCCATCTCCCACATGCCATGCTTACCCGCATCCACTGTCTTGTAACCCATCGACTCAACATCGGCCCGGAGAGTGCTCTGGTATATCTTTCCGAAAGCGATGCGGTTGGCCAGTATGTTTTCGGAAAACCCGGTTTTACCGACGGTATCGCTGCCCAGCGTCTGCCATTTATCTCCGTTCTGCGTCGCATTGATAACCACGCTGTGCGTGTGTATCTGTGGCTCCTGCGCGCGCGACGTATCGTGGTTAAACCGGGCGATAATCAGATTGTTGGTCAGGACTGTTTCCGACACGCCGTCTTTCTGTACCCGTGTTGATGCCAGGGATTCAACCTGATTCAGTGCCACGGTGACTGCCCGGTTATGGGCGTCGATAAGACGCTTATCTCCACCCAGCATGGCCAGCATCGATACACTCTTCGGTGCCGAGAACGTCAGGTCGTAACCGGGTCGGTGCTTATTGACGCCATCCTGCATCCGGGTCAGGTCGCTGCCGTCAGGGAGTTTTCCCTGCAGCAGCTCTGTAAAGACCTGCTTATCTACCTTCCCCTCCAGCCCCAGAGCTTCCGCGCCTTTTCCCTGCCAGCGCTCCTCCATGCTGCCGATGACGTAGTAATTGTCTTTCTCTGTGTAGTAGTTACCGGCACTGCCCGCCGATTTAACCTGGCTGAAACTCAGCATCAGAAGTTCCCTCCAATCTCGATATCATCCTGCTCATCGCGGCGGTGGCTGTGATTGATATTGACCTCTTCACGTCGCTGCATGTCACGCTGTGTCTGCTCTCCCGACTGCCACTCGTCCCAGGCGTGCATATCATCGATTTCGCCGTATTCGTTCACACCAGGAGGCAGCATGTCCTGTCCCTGCTCTGCAGGCTGCGTCTCGAGCGCCTGCTCTGTCCCTCCTGCAGGTGTAGCACGAACATCGGTAGCGGATGCCACTGCAGCCGTGCCCGTCGCTGCAGCAGGCCTGGGGCGGGTTAACGGAACAGTCACCACTTTCGTGAGCAGTGCAGCAGGATTAGAAACTTCAGGTGATTGACCGGATTCATCGGCTTCCGGCGTTTTCGCCGTTGACGGTACTTTTACCGTCGCAGGCGTTCCGCTGCTTTCCGCAGGCTGACTCTGCTCAGGCGGATTCCCGACTTTTTCGTCTTTCTCCGCCAGCTCAGGCGCCGGTGCATCTGGCGTAAACAGCGTCCGGGCATGACTGCTTTCCGCTTCGCGGGCTTCCAGCAGGGTATCCAGTCTGGCGTCCGTCCGCGTATCGAGGTTACGGAGAATAAATCCCTCGGCAATTTTCGGCCGGGATTTGTATTTCAGAGCCAGCTTCACCGCCGGATACGGGCCCGGCAAGGTGACATAGCAGGACAGGTCAGGCAGCGTCTGGATGTCGGAGTAACTGACCAGCGTTTCCCGCTCTTTTTCCTTGCCGGTCGACACGCCGTCACGCACCGGGTCTGCACCGTAAGAGTACTGCTCGCTGGCCTTGAGGATTTCTTTCTCACCGATTTCGCCGGCGGCAAACTCAGCAATCTCTTTACTCGGGGAGCGGAAAAAGGCACGGGTGTTCATCACGTCGAACAGCGTCGCCGCGGGCTTCACGCCGTAAATATCTTCCAGCTGGGCATAAGACTGGATACCAAACACATAACAGCCGCCGAACTTACGCGCTTCCGGCAGGATCTCGACCAGGTCCGGCAGCTTGTGCAACGTGGGGAGCTCATCCGCAAAAATCCACACGCGCCGGTTACGGTTCTCACCCATCCCCAGCAGGCCGCGGATGGCGATAGACAACCACATCGAGATAACCGGCTTCAGTGACGCATGCGTGTCAGCGTTGGAGGAGATAAACAACCAGCCGTTGGGCTGGTCCTCACGTACGCCCCGCATCCAGTCGCGGATAGTGAACGGCTCACCGTTTTTCTCGATCCCCTGCAGATAGCGAATGGCTTTAACGTAGTTGGTCAGTACGGCACGAATGGAGATGGCCGTTTTCTCAATTTTCTCCTCAACCAGGTTGGCGGCCGGCGTGTTTTTCAGGTACGCGCGCAGCTTGTCGATTTTGATGGACAGCATGGTATCAACCAGCTTTTCGTAGCTACGGTCTTTATCCTCGCGCATCAGGTACGCACCTTCGGAAAATATGGTGCGGCCGGAGCCCTGCCAGAACGGGTCCTCTTTAGTGCCCATCGGAATCAGCGTATTAGAGACGTTATCAAAATCCGGTAGTGTCAGGCATTCGCGCCATATATCCCAGGCTGCACAGCGGGAATCCAGTGGGTTAAGGATTTTATCCAGTGACGGGTCGTAATAGCTTTTGACGAACTCACAGGAGCGGTCGTAAATAATGGCCATATCACCGCGTGCACGCACGTAATTCAGCAGCCGGCGGATGACTTCGGATTTACCTGAGCCAACCGTACCGTGAAGACAGAAGTTCTGGATTTCAGAGTGTTTAAGAATAGGCAGATCGCCAATTTTAATATCGGAGGCCACCCCATCGCGTTTCATCTGGCGGGCCACTTCTTTTGGTTTATCGGATAGCTGGCGGCCCCCGGTATTCTCATCTTCGCTTTGCTGTTTCCCCTGGCGCCCCAGCACCCAACTGGCGACAAAGAACGTCACAATACAGACGGTCAACGACACTATGGCGGCAAAAACGAAGCTGGTCCAGAGCTGCTCACCGCACCAGATGGTATATTTATCGGCAAGGATTTGCTCCGAATTATATTCCAGCGATTTCCCATAATAGTTAATCGTATAGACCGGCTGGGAGCGAATAATATCGCGCATGGGCGCCAGTGTCGTACACCACCAGTAGACGCAGCCGTTAACGAAAGTTTGCCAGCTGAGCCGGTACATCAGTATCAACCCGCACAACACCCAGAAAATAATAAAAAGCACATAGAATATAATATTGGCAATCTGGCCAAACATGCGAAAGCGCATATTGGCAATCTGACCGCCTTGCGTCATATCTTTGGCATTAAAACTCATGGCAATAATCCGTCATTAAATTAATACAGCCGGGGGGGAACAGATGAATCAAAGGAAATACATCACTACAGAAAATGTCATCACAGCATTGTTGCGGGTCCTCATCCGCTGCAATCATTCAGAAGCTACGTATGCAGAAGGTATAGCCCTCAGAGCCGTGACAATGTCCGCCTTTGAGGTACGATTTCGCTACCTGCCGTCCGGCCTCATCAACAAGGGAATGGAGTGCGGATGGCGATGTTTCAGCCGTATATTGCAGGCAGACGCAGAGCCATTTCACGGGACGTTCAATGATATCCGGACGTTCAAACCAGCCTGTCCCCGGAGAAAGCCAGGAGCCGCACAGCTTGTCAGAAGGAAATTTAGTCTGCACAGACCAGGCAAACTCACCGTCAGAGCTGTCGCGGCGATTGACGCCGGGGATATACAGATTTTCAGCTTCGCGGACAACACGAGAGGCGAGAGAAGAAAAGACGGAATCATCAGCGTCTGCCGGCCCTTCCACACATAAGGAGAGCTGGAAATATTCTGGCTGGCTCCATCCTTCAGGCTTTTTATCGGGATTGACAGGCAAAGCATCACGCTTACTTTTCGTGTGTAAAGAAGTATTTTTTCGGGACAAGAATAATATTATCAAAACAAAGAACACAATAACAAATGCACCGCCGAAATACACAACATAGTCATCAACGAAAGTCGGGACACTCTGTTGCGATGAGGAATAAGCGCCACCCTCTGAGGGGTGCGGATAAAAATCACTCGGCATCAATTCATGCGTATCAACAGATCTGGCAGATTCAGATGTTGCCATATATAACCTCTAAATTAAAAAAGATGAAATAACTCCGCCGATGGCGGCAACGCCTCACAGATGCACAAATAAATTGTGCAACTGCTCACCGTTCTGAGGAGGAATAAGCTGATTAAATGTCGAATTAACCTGACAGGCCAGGGAGGCGATGTCAGTCTGGCCCGGTATACCCGGGCCGTGAGGTGGCAAACTTACAGAATATTCGCGATAGATTTAGCCAGCTGGTCTTCCAGAACAGGCTGTGCTTCCGGGAACTTGAGATTAACTTTGTTCGCACTGGAGACAACGCGCGTCTGGTATTTATGCTGATTACCGGTTTCGGTGCTGGTTTGCACTTTCGCACCGGAGGTACCCTGGCGTAATACCGCGACATTATCCGTCTGTACCTGGGTTTTGGCCCGTTCGGAGATCTGAACATCGGTGATCATCGTGTAGTTCACGTCTTCCACCATCGCATCAGCCGCCATGCCTACCAGTCCAGCTGCCAGACCGACACCGAGGGTCGCGCCGGCTGAACTGGAATTATAGGCGGTGATCCCTGCACCCAGCGCAGCCGCTGTTGCCGCACCTTCATAACCCCGGCTTAGCCAGCCCTGGGTTTCACGCAGGTCCATTTTATCGGCCTTCAGGACATTTGCCTGAATCCAGTAACCCGCGGTATCGGGATTAGTGACGACCTGGTAGCCTTTTGCTGTGACGGTACTGGTGATTTTCGACTGGAGCCCGCTCATATCTTTATCAGAGGTATTTTTGATTTGCAGATAAACGGTCTTATTATTTGACGGCTCCAGCCAGATTGTTTCGCTCATCTGTGTTTTTACATCCAGATTACGCTTTTTAATTGCTGTACCCATTGCGCTACAACCGGAAAGCACCAGTGCTGAACTGATGACCATTACAGCCATGATTTTATTTAGTTTCATCCTGAATCCTTGAGACATAATCAATATAAGTGAATACACATTCTCTTATTTCTTCGGAATGCGCATTCACTATAAAGGAATTTTAAGGGAAAGGTATAAATTTATTACGGTTTGAACAATCAATAATAACCCAAAGAAACTCTTAGCCTATTAATAAACTACCATAATTAATAGGCCTGAGAGTTTTCATTTTACATCTAGGATAAGCATGCGAGTGCTGTGAACTAATGACAATTAATGCAACACCCACATAAAACACAAATACAAATACAAATACAAATACAAATACAAATACAAATGACAGCTTAATTTATAAGCAGCCGAGTAAACCACATTTACTTAAACTACAACTCAAAGCTTACTCATGTCTACTGTAACCATATGGATTCCCCGCAACATCAACACCACCATTCATTGGAAGACCTGTTGCTGGATTATGCTCATCTATTTTTATGCCATCAAAACTACTACTGGTTGATATTATACTTTCGCCAACACGTTTACATGGTGTTAAAATATATGCCAACTCATTTATTTTATATCGATTAAAATCTATATTCATGTACACAGAGAAACCAATCACTGAAGCAATGATTGCAGACAAAAAACATATCGTACTTAGATTAAATAAAGCACAAAAGACAACAAGCACAGCATACCAAAAAGAAAACACGGCAGCGTATCTTTTTATTTTCTTGGAGAGAAAAAAATACATTTTCGAGTTAATTCTAAAGCTGTACGGAGCAGACAAATATAAAGAACGAGCGCTACCAATAAAAATTAAAGATAACAATCCTAAAACAAAAGAAGTTCCTATAGACACGACGACTCCGAGTCGCTCCTCACTAATATTAAAAGGTGAATATAATAGACCACTAAAAAACATTAGCGGCCAAAAAACAAACCAACTGCAAAGCATAAGCCCTGGCCATACACTTTTCCAAAACGATACCGACTTCAAACCACTATAACTTAGCACTTTAACTAAAACGCCCAATTCTTTTTGAATAATTTTCTCAGTTATCATCTTCTATCCCCAAATCCTAAGGGAGCTTATCTTCAAGATCTTTTGATCTCTTTAAGGCATTCTCCCTGAGTTTTTCCGTTGTATCACTTATCAACGTGTCTCGTTGAGAACTTATCTCTTTATTATATTGCTCACTAAAATTATTTCCTTCTTTTTTGTGGTGGTTTTCCAGACCGGTCTGCTGTGTTTTCACATCATCCCCCTGCTGCTGAATTCCCTGACGGCTTTCCTCGTGTGCCTGTTTGTTTTGAGACACCATCGATCCCACTGTCTGACCCACATTACCCTTGATTCCAGCATTATGCGTCATTCCATCAATACTGCCACTGTGCTGGTTATAATCGGCTTCTACGGTACCAGCCCCTCCACCTCCTGACACAGTAGGCATTCCCTGACCGATTGTGCCTCTCGCATCCTGATAGGCGCCATCAACCTTAGGCTCTACCTGTGCCTTAACAAATTCACGGGCCAGCGATTCTCGTTGTGCTGCCACTTCCGGCGAACTGGTATTTGTCAGGATAGCTTCTGCATTCTGTGGAGACCGTTGTTGGACAAAGTTTGCAAACTGCTGCGTCAGATTCTCACTCATCTGGCCGCTCATACTCTCTGTTCGAGAAGCCATTTCGCTAAATTCATGGCTGCGAGTACGGCTGTTTGTATATTGGTCGTAGCTGTTTTTCGCACTGGAAAGTGACGCAGAGAACTGGTCCACGCGGGAGCTTGCATTATTATCTGTCGTGTTACCTGATGTACTGGTTTTATGGCTGGTGATGTAGTCAGCCCCCTCTTTAAAATCTTTCGCCGCCTGGCTACTGGTATCATGTCTGGTATCTACTGAGTGGCGGCCGGATTGCCCTACAGTATCAGTTGAACCCGTGCCCGCAGTACCACTTGCTGCAACTTTCAGACCTCCATCGATACTGGCTCCTGTAGCCAATTTACCCAGTTTACCGGCAAGCTGATCTCCCGAGCTCCATTTCACCCCACCGTAAGCTTCACCCGTGATTGAGCCCCTTGTCGATTCATCCATCAAGTTCTGGAACGACTGTTCGTTACTTATGTTGTTGGCTTTTGCATTTGAAACAACCGCGTTCCACATTTTGCTTTTCGCCATTGAATCCTGCGACGACTCGGTATTATCTGCCCCCGTGGTGGTTGACGCGCTGGTCCCCATATTTGTGCCAAATTGCTTCAGGCTGTTCCAGGCACTGGTCACGCTGCTGTTATAGCCCTGCAGAGAGCTCTCTGCCTGGACGTCAGATTCACGTGCCATCTGCTGCTGTGCACTGGCTATCTGACGGCCAACATTAATATCCACCGGCAGTTTTGACATCGCACCGCTGCTGTCCCAGACCATCGAACCATCCCGGGTCTGTGTACCCATGCCTCCGTTCCCCAGTTGCCGGGACATCTGTCCAAATGCCGTTGAACTGTTGGTGTTCCAGCTGTTTCCGCTGACATTGTCCGTTTGCATATTCGAAAACGAGTAATTCCCGTCCACGACGCTGGAAGAGGCCTGCGACGTCGAGCTGAGGCCCGACGAGGCAAAATGACTGTACGCGCTGGAAAACCCTGCCCCCATACTTTTAATCATGGCCCAGGTTAAGGGGGGGATCATCATCGAGATGTAGCCCGCAGTTGTCGCAATATCGGAGTTCTTGAGCTGAACCTGAGAGAGTTCAGACAGGACCACCGGTACTCCATTTTGCTTCGCATAATACGCCATCGCGCTGTTCAGAATGGCGTACAGCAGAGGCCAGGACTGCAGCCACATCAGCGCATAAAAGTAACCCTTGATGACCTGCATTGTCATCATGTTGAACATGGCGGCCATCACCATGATCGGAAACAGGCCAATCATGATCCCCATCACCACCGTCTGCATCAACGGCAGGGAGCGTAATGCCTGGTGGCCCATTGTCGCCTGTGCCAGGCGTTGTTTCTCCAGCGAAGAGGTGTTGGCGATGTTCACCAGGCTGGCCGTATCACCACTGCGGGCCGCGTAGCTCTGAATACCGCTGCGCAGTGCATTCATGGTGACATTCTGGCGGATTATCTGTCCCGCGCTCTGCCCCGAGCTGTAGAAGAAGTTATAGCTGTCACCGATCATCTGGCTGAACAGCAGGTCCGGGTTGGGTTTGCCGCCAAAGAGCTGGCGCACATAGTAGTTCCAGGTTTTCCCGCCCGTCTGGGTATCCAGAGCCAGCCGTTGCTTCAGCTCCGTTGCCGCCACCTGACAGCTGATAAACGTGGTGCCAATATAGTCTTTCTCCAGAAACTTATAGCTGTTATTAGGAACCTGACGAAGTGGACTCGGCTGAGAAAATATCAGCGAGTACGGGTCAGCAGATTCCATCAGCTCCTCAAAGGAATACTTATGGTTGAGAAAAATATCGCCCATGACGCAGTTCTGCACATAGTCAGAGAACAACGTGGTGATCTCCGGGTTCTGCGATAAAAAGTCGGTGCTTTTAGCGATTAAATTACTGCCAAACAGCATCCCTGTCTTGCTGTACGTCACGCTGTCGGGCAGGGAGAAAATCATCTCATAGCTCTGTACCAGCGCATTCCCGACGCGTGTTGTCAGTGAGGCAGGAATCGCCAGGCCTATCGGGACATTGTCGACCTGATAGACCTGAGAGACATTACTGTAGTCGATAATCTGCACCGGTTTGCGAATGACGACCAGCATCGAGACCAGCGTCAGGGCAAACACCCAGCCGACCAGATCCATGACGTTGTGCTTTTTCACCCAGCTGCTGGCGACAATCAGTACGGAAAAGGCGATACACATTTTCTCAATGGAGGACCAGGTACCGGTACTCATGAAAGCGGCAATGGCATTCAGGTTGCCCCGAAACCAGTCGCCGCCGGCTATCGTGTAGATTTCCAGCATCAGAGGCTCCCTCCGAAGTGATAGTTGTTCTGGTAGCGGGTCATCATGCGGGCGGATACCTGCTGACGCATGTAGCTCATCTGCCGGTCAACGACCAGCAGCGCGTCCTGCTGCACCTGTATCCGGGACTGAAAAGCGGCAATCTGCACACTCGCCTGGTTCAGGTTCTCGAGGATCATGTCCATCGTCGACTGCGGGTAGTTACCGGTCGAGACCATTGCACGGGCCTGCTGGATCAGCTCCTGGATGTACTGCAGCAGTATGTCGTAGCCGATATAGTCCGTCAGCTGGTACAGCAGCGAGTTAGAGACCCCGAGCATCTGCGGGTCAACCAGGTATTTAAAGACCGGGATGGTGGTGCTGGAGATAAACCCTTTCTCCTGCTCTGTCAGCGCGGTATCCGTTACTGCTTTGTTCTGGATACTGCTCAGCAGAGCGGAGATCTGGTTCTTCAGCGCCTTTTTGTCTGAAATCGTCACGCTGGCATCGGCCACCACCTTGAGACATTTTTCTGAATCATTGCAGTGGTAGATTTTAGCCGTCCCTCCCTCCATCATCGCCTTAATCAGGTCCTGATCCGTGGTCCGTGCCGGCAGCGGTGTGATTTCACTGTTCTCGCCAAAAATCAGGGTACCGGTCAGCGTCATCACAAACTCTTTCAGCTCTTTGTTATCGTCGAAGAGGCGGTTTTTGGACAGGGCATTCCACATGACATTGATGTTCTTCATGACCCGTTCCTTGTCCTTGTCGCTGGCTTTGTCCTGCACCTTGTCCATCTGCCCGCCCACCGAACAGCCCTGTCGGGACGCGGCCCAGTCCGAAAAGATATTGCTCTCGCCGGCGATATCCTGGCATACCTTCTGCTGAGCGACCTGGGTTCGAGGAAACAGCCCGCCGACAATTCCCTGCGCGGCCTGGCAGCTGCTGAGGTTCATGCTGTTGATGTCGCTGGCCATCTTCTGCAGGAAGTCCTTTGCGGTCTTGATTTCGGGTACAGTGGTCTGCAGTGCCAGGTCAAAGAAGTAGCCCGCGGCGTTGGACATGATTTGTTTGCCGAAGCGCTGCAGCTGTTCGCTGTTGATAAAAGAGAACGAACCCAGATATGCATCGATGCCGCCGCAACCGGCATTAATATCCGGCAGGGTCATGCTGACCAGCTGGATCGTTTTCACCTGCGTCCGGGCATACAGCGAACCACCGGAGGCGTAACCCGCCGCCTGCCCCTGCCAGACCTGAGGCTGGCTGGTATTGGACGCGAACCCCAGCTTGTTGAAAAAGTTGTTCATATCGCCGTTCACATCGGCGGCGGCCGGGAGAGAGATACCCAGCAAAAAACCTCCGGCCAGCGCGGCCCTTTTAATGTTGCTCATTCCCTGTCGCCCCCATCATCTGAAATACGGTATCCATTCTGGCCATAAACCCCTGCGCATCCGTGGCTCCCTGCAATATCGGGTATGCCGCCAGGGTGTTCACGTTGACCAGAAACGTGGTCGGCGTGGCCACCGGGATATTCGGGAAAAAGGTCTGCATCACGTCAGGCGGTGCCGGCAGCGCTTCGGGAAACGCTTCATCCCCCTGCCCGTCAATGGTGTAAGAGAACACGGAGAAACCATACTGGCCTGATAACTGCTTCAGGACCGGGTCAAACTTGTGGCAGTACGGGCAGTGCCCCTGCATAAACAACACCACTTTCCAGTCGCTGAGGTTGACCTGTCTGCCGTTGCTGAGCCGGTACAAGCGGACCTGAGAGACCGGCTTCTCAGACGCAGGTACGCCAGTGGATGCCGCCGGAGCGGCGCCAGTTATGCCCTGCGGATCCCAGAGGGATTTCACTTCATCGAGTGTACCGGCGTAAATCACGGGAGAAAGTGCCAGCAGCAGAGCGCCCGTACTAATTATCTTCAGATGGCTTTTCACGGGCTTTCTCCTGTTTTTCTGCCTCAGCAATCAGGGCGTTGATAATTTTGTACCCGCCGAAAATAACCATCCCTAACCCCAGAATTTCTCCGGCCTGAATGGCCATCTCAGGCTGCTTCCTTACCAGCCGGGCGATAAGATGGAAAAATACGCCCACGGCCAGCACCCACATCCCGGTAATGTCTAAATCGGGAAAACGAATCTTTCGCATGACACTCTCCTTAAAAATTGGGTTTAAAGTCGCTGGAGACATAGAGAAACTGTTTTGCCAGGTCGTCCTGACTGATAAAGCCGTAACTGAGGGGTTTCACCTGCCCGCTTTTCGGGTTGACCAGCATCATCGCCGGGAAGTACTTCACGCCGAGCTGCTGTGACTGGCCCTGGTCCATCCGGCTGTCAGGGAGCAGGGGATTCACCACGCCGTCCACAGAGACCGGTATCACGCTCAGGCCGTAAGTCTCGCGAAAGTTCTGAATCACCTGGACCAGCTGTCCATCGATGGCCTCACGCCCCCGGTAGAAGAACATCACACCGTAGTGCTGTGCGAGAGTGGCGATAGCCTTTCGCTGTTCGGCATAGTCGGCAGCCAGCTGGTTTTTCACAGTGCCGTTGTAGTGGCTGTACTGCAGGTTGTAATCGAGCTCCGGGTTTTCCAGCATGGCTTTCTTTGCGCTCATCGAGAACAGGCCAGCCTGCTGCGTCCAGTAGTTCTGGAGACGGAAGAACTTCACAAAAGCCGGCACTGAGGGGTACAAGATGGCTTCCGCTAATGCTTTTTTCGTTGCATGTTGCAGAGCTGCCTGTTTCTCCAGAATATCCATTTGCGGCGGTGAGGCCGCTGGTGCCGGCAGTTGCTCTTCTTCCCGGGACTTCAGTTTCTCGTTGTACCACTGCCAGCCCGCGTCTTTTGCGTAAGCCGGCATCAGGGTGCAGCAAAGGCACCCCGCCAGCATGGCGGCATGTATTGTTCGCATGGTAAATACCCTTTTATGAATTAACGCGGCTGGCGTGACAGATGCTGATAGACGCTGTACTTATCAAGAAGACGCCGTGTTTTTCCTGCGTCATTGCGGGCTTCAAAGCGATACCCGCTGCAGTACAGGGGAAGCGAATTCATTTCCAGGTTCACCCGCTCCCCTCCTTTAACCACCCACGCGGCCTGAGAAACCCGGTCACACTGAATACCCCAGGCCCGGTTGGTGGTCATAAACGCATTAATCTGCTTATCGCGCCACAGGCTGTACGACATGACACAGACCAGGAAGACGACAAACACGCCGACAAACAGCATCACCACCCCGTATGATTTTTTCTCTTCCATGCCCCCCTCCTGGTCACATCGTGAAAAATAGTGGCATAGGCTGAGTCATCTTTTTTTCTCCTTACGACTGGTTTTTATCAGTCCCGCCAGAGCAGAAAAAAACAGGTAACTCACCAGCCAGAAAAAACCGACCATGAGAATAAAAACCACACTCTCAATATAATCACTACCTGACGTCCCTTTGACGGCATCCCATGAGAAATACAGCACAGGGGAGATAATGATTATTGTCAGCAGTAATCTCACCAGAAAATCGACGGCAGGATATTTATGAAAGTTAATTTTCATGGTTGTGTTCCTTATTACTGTTATCCTCCTTCACCTTCAGCCCGGCTTTCCCCGCGGGAAAACTGTCAGCAAAGCGAGTGGTACATTCCTCTGCGCCTTTTGATGTAAAGAATCCGGGGTCATCCTCCCCGATAATATAATCGGGGTAGGTAGTAAATCGAATATCAGAGTGATCGTCATAGTTTAACCTGCTATTATCCCTGAAAAAATCAACCCCTCCCTTATTTTTAAAGCGTTTTGCATCCTCACCTGATACTTTCATAACCAGCGAGTCGGGGTCGACCTCCCACATATCACGAGTATCCAGCATTGTCCGGGTAGCTTTAAATTCAGCTTCAAATCGTAACGTTTTCAGACCGGTGGCGTACATGGCAACCCGCCCATCCATTTTTGTTTTATTTTCACTTTGCTCCGTAACCGTATACCGGGAAATCATTCTTATTTTTGTAAAAAACGTTTCATCTGTTCTCTTACACTGAATGACAGTGCCGGGCATCTGCATTGAATACAGCTTCTCGAGTTCCTCTCTGCTTGCGGCATTTGAAAATGGCATTATTAGAATAAAAAACAAAACCGTGGCGGACCTGACCAGTCTATTCATTTAAACCATCCTTATTATTTTCAATACGGGACAACGTGATGACATAAAAAACAAGCGACAGTGCCCCCATCCCCATACACTCAGCCCCGTCCCGACTGGAGAGCAGAGAAAACGCGACAGCAACTGTTGCCTGTGATGTCAGAGCACCGAAAAATATCAGGATCAGGCTGCGGCCTGACATGAACACAGCAAGGATGAATGGAATTAAAAACAAGGTCAGCAGCTGAAATATCATCATAAATGACGCTGTCATTTTATCACCTTTAAATTTAATTATTCAGAAATCATTTTGCTGAAGACTGCGTGAGAAGTTCTTTTATGCGTTGTTTTGTTTTATCAGTCAGCTCACTGTTATCCGGTATTTTCTGGTTATTTATCAGGTCCTCCATGAAGTTCGTGAAGTCCAGCTGATTAAAGTTAATGCCCTGCAGTTCTGCTACCGTGATCCCCCGGCAGTCCGGACTGCTGGCACCACCGAACCCAATATGCAGCTGTCCGTTACGGCCTTGCTCCTGGACTATCTGAGCCAGTTTTGAGTCAAACTGGCAGTAACTGCGTTTTTTCTCCAGACAGATCCCCAGTACCTTCTTCGAGCAGAACTCACCAATACTGACTGTCAGCTTGTTGGTTTTCGCTTTGGCCAGCGCCTTCTCTTCGCTGCTGCAGCGTGCCAGGCCCACATCCTGGCCCCATCCGCTGTCCTTGCAGCAGTTGCTGAAGCCTGCAGCGAACTTCTTACAGAATTTTGCCTTGCCGGTGAATGCCCTGACGTCCACCCCGTTCAGCGCCGCAACATCTTTACCCGCAGCGGCCAGCGCCGCGAGCTCTGAAACTGCCTGTCCAAAGCCGTTGTTCGTGCCGCTGACCGCTTTATCGCATTCACCATCAAGGCAGAATACATCCCCGCCGCAGATCATCTGCTTACCGCTGGTCCGGGTTTCGCAGGAGTACGTGGCATACTCATGCAGACAGGTCCCGTCTTCACCGGTGAAGGCACACTGACGTGAAGAGAGCGTGCAGGCTGTATTGTTCATCAGGCTCTCACAGGAGCCATGATCCGCAGGCTGTGTGAGCCAGGTGTCCTTGTATTTCCAGCATGCTTCTGTGAAGGAATACGCCTTCCCGCCCAGGTTGAGGTTTTTTGTCCCGCCCGGGCTGATACATTCTTCACCTGTTTTCGTGCCTTCGTCCTTGCTGAACGGACAGCTTTCAACCCAGACCACCTCTGGTGCAAATACGGTTTCCGTCTCCTCCATGACCAGTATGACCGTCACCTGAATGGATTTAACATTCACTGATGGCTGGGTTTTCGACGTTTTCGTTACCGGAAAGCTCTGCCCGGCGACAACGTTCCGGTCCATGCTGAAAGACTGATGAATTTTCCCGGTGCCATCGTAGTAATGACTTGTACAGTGTGTGTTCTGGCCCCCGGAGCACGTCGTCACCGTATTCGGCCAGGTCATCACATCGACAGGGAATGTTTTATCAAAGAGGCTGATGTTTTCACTGACTGCAAGCTTGCAACTGTCTCTGACCTTTCCTTCGTTGTCACATTCATAAATCCAGGGAACCGGCAGAGGTTCACCGTCAACAGACACGCTGAGCAGCCGCCCTGTCGACGGGATGGTCAGCGTCCCGCTCCATCGGGTGCTGTTTCGGGTGAAATTCATCGGGACAGCCTGCTGGTAGGTACGACTGACCTTTTGCGTCGTGGCGTTGTCTTTCAGCGTCGCCTCCCGCGTGCAGAAGTTCTCCACCTGCAAATCCCGCTCGCACGTATGGTTCGTGAACTCGCTACGATTAACCACCTGTGCCTTACAGGCCTGACCGGTATCGCCGACAATGCTGTCCGCCCGGGATTCGGTGTCCTGTGCCGCCTGAATAAAGGGGGCATCCGCTGAAATACTGTCAGGGGGCCGGTTGGTGAACGACTCCGTGATACTTTGTCCGGCCTCGTTCTGGCTGAACTCCGAGGCAGAGTCTCTTTTCAGGGAACTGTCACCGCTGGCTGTCACGCCACCGTAGTATTTCGTCTGGTCGGGTCGGGAGGTATAACCGGGTAAGGTCTGCTCACCATTAAAGTTTTTCAGGGCATCGAGCCCCCCTCCCTGAACCTGTTTTGCGAAATCCGAACCGGCTTTGTAATCCGTACTGCTGTCGGCACAGACCGGCGTCGTAAACCAGATAAATGTCCCGAGCACAGCAGCGTGCAGAGTAATAATGAGGGGAACCTCTTTCATGAGAACTCTCCTTGTTTTTTCACATAGCACGCAATGACATTGAAATCGCCTCGCAGAGAGCCCCGACGCCAGCGGCTTAAGTGGTTATGTGGCTTCGTCGGGCTTAGCCGAAAACAGAGGGAATACGTTGAATCAAAACTGCCGGTGATATCCCATCCCCAGTTCAGTACAGGATCTCCTGATTCAGCATCTTCACGCAGACACTGGCTGAGCCGTGAGGCCTTCGCAACAGACGAGGTGAAAGCGATATAAGGCATAATGGAATCAACCGGTAACCCGTACCCCTGACAGGATGCGTAGGTCCTGAACTCATGGGCGTTCATACAGGCCACCAGGTACCGGATATCCTTGTCGATATAATGGTACGGTTTTCCATTCATGGCTGGCTCCTGATGGCACCTGAGGACAGGTCGAGCATCTGTCGGGCCGTCTGCGCGCAGTCCCCTTTCTCTGCGACCTTCTCCAGCGCCTGCTTCAGCCTGATATTGCCATGCACCACGTCGAAGCCGGCCTGACAGCGCACCACCAGGGCCGGCACGCTACGGATGTTGTACTGCGTATACAGCGTCGGGTCGATTTGCACACCGTCAGTCACCCCGTCGTTCACCAGGTTCATCACCGCATCGGTCGTCGCTTTCATATCGTTGTTAACCAGCCCTCGCAACGTGGCAGGAATGCTGTACTGCTTTGTTTCGTGAAGCATTCGCTTCAGACCTTCTTCCGGTATCGAGAAGGAGACAAAGTACAGCGCCCCTTCAGTCGGTTTTTCCTGGTTAGCCTCCTTTTGTTGACTGGCCAGGTTGTCAATAAACTGACGATCGGACTGTGCCAGGGGATTGCGGTTAATCTGCGCTTCCAGTTCCTGCTGCAGCTGTTTGTCCGGATGCTGACGTAACTGTTCACTGAGGTTTTCCTGCTGTTTCAGCCACTCCCTGTCTGCCGTAGTCGGACTGCCTGGGCTACCGGCAGCGACGACTGGGCCTGACAATACAACCAGCGTCATTAATACATTCTTTAACTTCATCAGGGACTCCATTCAGAGGTAGACACAGTTACGTTTACGCCACATCAGGTAGCCGTAGTTTTTCCGCGTGTTGGGTGGATTTCTGCCCGCCTCCCAGCGCATCACACTGCGCCCGAGAGGGTGGCACTGACCGCTGTCCGGATACATATTCACCATCTGATAGCGCCACCGCTCTTTTGGGATGATCGGAGACGGGTATTCGTAGCAGACCGCCACATCTGCGCCGACGGTCTCCATGATTTGTCCCTGCCGGTGAAGCTTGTAGGCCATTCGCTCACTGAGTAACAGCGATGACTGCAGGGGACTGGACTCGTTGCTGGCCCAGCCAGAAAACGGGTACATCGAACCCTGAGAGCCGGCGCACCAGAACAAAATATCGAGTGGTTTGTTGAATGCACTGGCAATCGCATCTGCCGCACAGGCGCCCTGGGCGATCGGGTTAGCAAACAAAATCGCTTCCGGATTCAGAATGGTGGTCAGGCTGCTGTCCACCCAGGTCGGGTCGATTTCGGATAAATAGGCAATATCCATATCGCCTCCTTCCAGGCACCCGGCTGAGGTCATGATGTTCAGCCAGTAGGTCAGCGGATACTTGTACCAGTGGACGTGATAGAAGGCCCCGTTCACCTGCCTGTCATCCTTCTTAGCCGTACCCATCCCGGTCTTGCCGAGATTGATACTGAATCCCCCGAGGTTCACCATGCAGCCAGGTGAACGGCTGACATCCGTCATGGCCATCGGCTCCCAGTAGCCAATCGCCAGACCGATACGAACAAATATCGGGGGCGGTGCGGGACAGTACTGAACCGGACTGGCCGGATTCACGGTATCCGGGCCACCTCCGGCCGCAACCGACACACTCCCGATGGACATCGGAAAAATGCATTGCCAGCAGACATCGGTGATCGGGTTAACAAAACGTCCCTCGCAGGAGGGGTCCGCAGCCGCACTGAGGCTGTATCCCCACATCATCAGGGCACTCAGAAACAGGGTCAGGGATTTCACTGAAACGTCCTTATTTAACAGGAAAGGTTTCGATATTCAGCCGCTCACCGGAGGGCGCCGGCGTAATACGCGCCGGCACACTGGTCAGGCCGAACCGTTTTGAAAGCACACCGTTCTGGTCAAAATAAATCCGGCTGTCCAGCGCAGCCGAGGTGTCAGGGACGCTGCCCCGGACCAGGATAATCTTGCTCATCAGCGTTTCCGGCACCTGGCGTTTCATCCAGGCTATCTGGTCAGGATCGTCGCCGTTGATAAAGTACAGGGTCTGCATAAAGGGCACGGTTTTCAGGGGATTGATGAGCTCGCCCTGGTGAGCAAACACCCGCCCTTCGTTATCCTTCAGGTCTTCCGTCAGGCGAATGCTGGGGTCAAACCAGCGTTGCGCATATTTCTCCGCTCTGTGCAGCCCCTCCACCGGGGCCGGGCGCTGGCTGTTCTCGATCACCCGCTGCTTAAACTCGCCCATTGTCTTATCCCACTGGCCGGATTGTTGCAGTCCCTGCAGCCGCTGCGTGATAAGTTCCAGCATGTCCTGCTCACGGACGGGCCATAAATCCCCCCAGGTTCCGAGGTCGGCGGCATAGGTCAATGGCGACAACAGACAACTGGCTAGGAGGTAACGACGAAGACGTATCATTCGCGGCCTCCTTTCATCCGGCGGGCGATGTCCGTCTGGATTGTCCGGGTCACATCGGGAGCGCCCTGAACCACCGCCGGCGAGACCAGGATGAGGACATGATGTTGTAGCTGGTAATCCGCCAGGCTCTGCTCCAGCGCACTGTTAAACCGCTCCGACAGCGCTTTGGACTGCGCCTCTGACAGCTGTTTCTGACTGACACTGTCCATAAAACTGTCGAGCGTTTTCTTCATATCAAAGGCCACCACCCGCGGCGTGGTGTACTCCAGTACCACCCGCGTGAGGAAGACGTTGGTCGCCAGCGTGAAGAGCACCAGGGCAACGATGACGGAAACCCGGCGGAAGGTTGAGGACGTCGTGCTTGTCTGTTTTTCTGTACTGTTTTCCATCAGGCTGTATTCCTTACGTTATCGCGTGCGATGCGGGCTTCCAGCTCAGCCATTTCCGCCGGGAAGTTAAGGCAGGCCAGCTCATACACCGCGTCATGAATATCGACACCCTCCTTCCGACGCGCCTGGATAAATTCAAAGTCCGCGCCTTTGGAGGAATACATGGCCCGGCTGAGCGGGTCGACGAACAGACGATGCCAGGAGCAGTTCGCTTCCACCTGCAGCATGAAAGAACTGAACCACTGCTCTTTTGCAGAGCCGAAACTGTTAATCATGTCCTGCTCCATCTTTGAGAACTGATCCGGATACAGCTGGTTATATTTGGCGAACTCTTTGGCTGACTGTTTGAGGATCGACTTGTACGAGGAGTTACCCCAGGCCGCCCGGGCTGCGGTGGATGCGGTGGGAGAATCGAAGTCGACTATATTCTGGGTGATGGTGATGTAGGCACCGGTATGCCGGCGCGCGGTCCGGTACCCTTTCTCAATAAACTGCCCCACTTTTTCGTTTTTGAAATCGAGCAGTTTCCAGCCTTCGTCAATGACGTTGAGCTTTTTCAGGCTCCGGGGGGACTGGTACATCCGGTTCTCGATATAGATAATCAGCGAGAACATGACGGCAATCAGCAGAGACGGGCGCGATTCAAGTCCCCCCAGTTCCAGCACCACCATCCGGGCGTCATCGCGCAGGGTGGGTTTGTCCGAGTTAAAGTACTCCCCGTAAATCCCGTTCACCGTGTACTGATCGAGGAGAATAATCATCTCGTCCAGGCGGCTGCGGATGGTCGGAGAGTCGGCATATTCCTCACTGTCTTTGGCGCTCTGCAGGAACGCCACCACATCATCGATGCGGGCATGCGTCCCTTTGCTCAGCCAGGCCGCCTGCACAGCCTGCAACAGCAGGCCTTCGTGGACCTCATCCAGGTTACCGTTCGGACTGGCCATCACTGACATCTGGTCACGGATACGTTCCGCGGAGAGGTCAAAGTGGGCATCATCGAGAATATTGGCGAACGGGTTAAACTTCAGCGAATCACCATCGAGGTAGACCCCGCCCATGTTTTCGCACAGGGACTTATAGCCATCCCCCATATCGAACACCCAGGCAAAACCGCCGGAGTCCAGCACGCTGCGGATCAGCGGCTGTATCAGCCCCGTTTTACCTGCCCCGGAGGTGCCGCAGACCGCCATATTGAAGTTGGTGTTATCCATGCCTTCATAAAAAAGGTCGATATACGCCAGCTGGTTGCGGTAGGTCGGCGCCAGCAGACCGGCCGGGGCCAGCGGGCTGTCGGCCACCACGGGCAGAAGATTGGCGACCTGGAACGTTTCGGCCCGTTTGACCACCCCGGCCGCCTGCAGCTCTCTGAACAGTCCCTCACCGGATTTGAAGGGCAACATGGCCAGAAAGTTACGCAGGTGATGGTAGCGGGCAGGGATCAGCTGGAAACCGCCTTTACGAAAACTGTTCAGCACCTGCTGTTCGGTGGTGAGTGAGGCTTCAACATTGTCCTGGGTATAGGTGGTGATATTGAAAAAATATGACACAAGGCTGGTCTGGTTGGTCGCCAGACGCTGGCGGATATCACCCCATTCTTTGACTTCTTTCTCCACTGACGGGAAGTATTTGGCGTAAGAGGTTTTGCTTTTCTTCTCCAGGTCCATGAACTTCAGGTTGGCTTCATTCTGGGTCTTCACCTGGTCTTCCACCATCAGTGTCAGTGTGATCACAAACGGACAGGAGATGGAGAGCTCAGGGCTCAGTAAATTGGCGTAGTTATCCGCACTGGTCCAGAGGAAGGCAATTTCCGGGTCACGTTCAAGGTGATAGCTGGTCACCCTGGTGACTGTCTCTTTCCCGTTGTGACCAAGACGACCGATCTTCAGGTGCCCGGCCGTGACCTTCATGTCAAAACTGTCTTCCACACACTGATAGTTGAGGTCCTGATACGGGTCCAGTTTATAGGGTTTGTGATACATCTCCCCCGGATCAGGATTAATCACTTCACGCATCAGTTCGACCAGCGCGGCACCGTCCATAACACGCGTGGGAATATAGGCGCCACCCAGTGAGGCGCGGATAATTTTGACCTGGTTCTCAAGCTCGACTATCTGTGCTTTGCTTTTCTTTTTTCTCGGGATACAGCAGGAAATAAAGACCCGATAGTTCCGCAGGGTCAGGGGTAAATCCATGCTTTCCGGCAAAGGGAAGCGGGTTTCTGCCGCGCGGAGATAATAGGCACGGGTAATGGCGTTGAACTTCTCCGCCTCCTTACCGCTCCAGCTAAATTCACGCAGCCCGTACTCAATGTCGTTCCCGACGAGCTTACTGGACACCAGATTAATAGTGAACGGCACGCCACGAGGGATTTTTGTCCGCAACAAATGCTCCAGTGTGCCGACAATATCCTTGTTTGCCCCCGGCAGGGGTCGGGCTTCCAGCATAAAGCCGATCGTTTTCGTGTTAATAAAAAGCCCTGTTTCAGAATCATAATCCTGATAGGGTAAAATCCGGCTGAACTGGGGGAAATTCATGCTGCCCAGCGTGTCATTCGCTTTCGCAGATTCATCAGGTAACTGTAGTGCCGACACAAGCGAGTTCACGGCCTGAGCGACGGTATCCATCAGGTTATTACGCATGTGAGCGTTCCTTAATGAGCGTTTAAATAATAAAAAAAGAGATGAAGCAGCAAACAACAGACATGTCAGACGCTGTATTTTTTATGGGATAACTAAGCATATCTAAAAGTGAGTACAGGGATGAACACTAACATCATCATCGAGGTGCCCAGTTGCCAGATAAAAATAACATCCGACAACAGTGCCCCCTGCCATAAACAGATAAGAAGCGAGATAATTAATGCAGCAACATGAAAAAGAATAACAGCCAAAAAGAGCACCCCTGAAAGCTCTCCGTCACTGACATCAACTCTTAAACAGGCAATATAAAACACCAGTAAGCTGCAGATAATAAACACACCGTCATGGCGTATACTCTGAATGAAATCTGGTGTGTACTCTCCAGCCAGTCCGTTGTAAGTCAATCTGACACCCAGATAGATGAGCCAGTACAACGCAGGAATAAGCAAAAAACCATACTTTTTAATCAAAGCCATAATTAAAAAACCTCATTAATAATTATTATGCCAACCGGGTAAATTCATTTATCGCCAGCCTTATGTAATTGCCACTGACGGATATATTCACCCCTCATCGGAGCGGGTTTTACTTAATACCTGAAGTTGCTTATTCCTCTCGTTACACTCTGAGGCTATTTTATTCGCTGAGCGAAGGGTTAACGGCTTCAGGTTATTACGAAGCACCATCCAAAAAGCCTCTCCCGCACAGGGTATTTCATGAGAAATATCCAGCAACTGTTCTTCGGTCGCTATTTTGTCACCTCTGTATTCCGAGTCATAAAGATAAAACAAAAAACCTGCAAAAATGATTATTACAGACAAACTAAGAACATGTTTAAACCAGCTCATCTCATCTGATTTCATTTATTTTTAGCCTTATACAATTGCCATTCAGAGATATAACGATAATATTTTTCGGACGGTACATTGATGATAACCCCGGCGCAATCCAGTCTATTCACAGGCTCTGAAAAGGCACCATCCCGAATGTTGACTTCCATCAGTTTGCATTCTGTGTGCCAGTGTTTACCTGCTTCCAGGTCATCCATTGATACCGTCATAATCAGGATGGGGAGTATCCCAGCCAGTCCCACCACGGCGGCCAGTGAGCTCCAGATAAAGGTGTTCCCAGCGTTAAAACGGCTTTGATACTTCTGTGGGATTGCACACATTGATGCTGCCAGGATGCCCCCCACAATAAAGAGCGCCAGAAATATTCCCGCTATCCATCCCAGATTGATACCATAGTAAAATGCGTTCATTTCAAGTTTCTCCTGGTATCGTTCGGTGGCTCACTGGCTTTGATTTCAATATTTTCATCTTTATGATGTTCAGCACCACGTCCTCAACGTTCCTCTTTGTACCAGAGCCTGACACAAACAAATCGATATTCTTTCACTATCGTTTCAATCGACATTATTGAAACCGTATTGTTTTCAATCCATTCATTCATATCAATAGTCGCTTGCTTTTCATCCTGAGAGATAAAGAATGTACTCTCTTTAAGACCAGTGAAATCTTTAAAGTTAATCATCCTGCATCACCTCTGATTTTTAGATTTGTTATACGCAGATACTGCCTGGTCGTATTTTCCCTTCACCACATTAACAACGACCCCGGAACAATCCAGTCGATTAATGTTACCAGTTAAAAAACCGGTAGGAATATCAACCTCCTTCAGAATGCAGTCAGCTGACCAGTATTTACCGTCCTTAATTAAATCGTCATTGCTGGGTTGTGTTAATTTAAAAAAAAACATTACACCCACCAACACAACCATAACCAAACAAAAGCAATTTATAATCCTGTCATCCCACATGTTTTTTATCACCTCTGCCTAATCATTTAACTGTCTAACCATTTAAATACCATAACCACGCCTGTAAACACCATAATTAAACAGACCCATATAATCGCCGTAAAATCAGATGTCTGACTTCCTTCTTTCACAGCACCGAGCACTGATAAAAAAATCAATCCACCAGGGACCATCAAAATAAGTGCTATAACCAGACAGATGGGTTTCAATTTACCTTTCAGCATAAAATATTTATGTACGCTACCGCCCATCCCTTTCAACGCACAGGGCACTCGTTTAAAGCCAGTAATAAAAAGAGATATACAGCGCCATTAACGGCGCTGTTGATTAGTTAATGCGGGGCTGGCCCCATGCCGATGGCTTAACCACAAATACAACCGTTGTGGGCTGGTGATAAACATCATCTGAATCTACATACGGCGCTATCCACAAAGACGTTGTCTCCTCCCCTTTTCTCAATGGCCGGGGATAATTACCTGGCAGCGTTGACGGTGACGAAAACGTTGACGCGACCACCGGTAAAGACATTTTTACTACCGGCAAAGACTGGCTCCGTTTCTCGGTTTCGAAATATGCTGCTTCATTCTTTGCCGTTGGATTATTTAGGTACACTGCACGTGCTCGATCTTTTTCCACGGCCACTCTGGCCCGGGTCAGGTTGGGCTGTGGCGGCAACGGGTACGAATTAACTGACGTTGTTCTGAAATTACCCTCAGCCAGTTGTGGCAACCCTGCCGCAGCCGGCTTTGCCGAAGCACTTTCCTCTTTTGCTTTCGCCTTTTCATTGGCCTGCTCCATCGTCATACAGGTATCCGATGTCGTGGCATTACATTCAAATTCCGTCTCTGTGCCCGCGCACCCGGTTAAAAGCAAAGCGCTGCCCAGAGGAATTAACAGTATTAATTCCTTCATATATTCACCTGTCCTCTGTTTATTTATTAAAAATTAATATCCCGTCACTCCGGTCCGGGGAGTACTCCCGATAACTATCGAGCCCCCCGTAAATACCATCGCCATCAGCAGCCAGAGCCAGAGAATATTTTTTGTGTAACCCTGGTCGATATGTGCTGCGTACCCTGTCGCATCCGTACTGACAGTCGTGCAGGCTTCCTGTAAAACCGGAGACAGCAGTGGCTTCACCGCATCACCATTAAGTGCTTCACGCGAAGCTGGCCCCGTGCAGTCGTGAATGACATATCCTTCGCGTTGCACCGATTCAATGGTCTTCACCAGCATCTGCCCGGGCGTGTTATGCCCAGTCCAGAACACAACGACAACCAGCAACATCATCATACCGAGCGGATACACCACCGCATACTGAACCAGCCAGTGAGTCCAGCGCAGCGTTGACAGAACGAGAGTGATGAGAGACTTAACCATTGTTTTCTCCCTGAGATGCAGCCCCTGGCGAGAACTCGCGCGGGTCAAGCTTGCCCAGTTTCTTCAGCATCTCATCGGTATTAAAACCATTGAGGTTCCCGCCGGATTGCTGTGACCTGCTCTCGGGTTGTTCAGGTTGTGCCTGGTTCTGCGCCTGTTGTTGCCCGTTCTTTTCCGCTTCCAGCTCTTCAATGGTTTTCAGCTGGAAACCGTCCTGGAACACCACCGTGACTTCGTTACCGGCACCAATCGGGATGACCGGGTGATACTGTTCAGCGCGTTTGATGTAATACTCACTCAGGGTCTGTGCGGCTTTGGATGCCCCGCCGCCAATCCCCATCTTAAGCACATCCCCGGCGCCAACGGATGCCGTTGCACCCAGGCCAACAGCAGGTTGCGAAGCCCGCTCCATGCCCTGACCAATCCCGTCAACAAAGCCTGCGCCCCAGGCCCAGCCGAGGATTTTGCCGTTACGCATCACCACCTCGCCTTTCACACCGTTCTTGCCCATAAATGAGACGTGACCGTTAATCGGCTGGTCGATGGTTTTATCCCCTTTGATGCAGCTGATATTGCGGGTCCGGACAATGGCGCGCTCACTGGAGACATCCCCCCAGGCTTCCAGGCCGACAAAGCAGCCGGTCAGGTCATAGGTTTTACTGTTCGGCATTTCCACCCGACCGATGATGCGTAACTGCATCGGTACGGTTGATTCATTCCCGGTCACGGAAGCATTCGCATCGGCGCCTTCGATCAGACTGCTTTTCGCAAAACTGCCTGACGGGATATACGGCAGCTCCCTGCCCTTTTTCCCTTTGTTGTAGATGAACGTTTTACGGTTGATCTGGTTCGGTACCGGTACAGACTGATAACTGACCTGCGGGGGTTGCACAGCACCGTTACCCGGATAGAAAGCGGTCGGCGGCGGTACCGCACCACCAGGCTGTGGCGGATAATTTGCCGGTTGCGGTTCACCTTCCGGCCCGGGTGCCGGAGAGGGAGGGGTCGGCGCCGGCTCTCCACCGGGAACGGATGGCCTGACGCCCAGCGTCCTCAGTTGCTCCTGCATCGCGGCATTCTCATTGCTGAGTTGCTCGATACGAACCTGATCGGCAGCACGGCCCTTACTCAGTATGTCCACTTCGCCCTGCAGTGCGCCAAAGCGCTTGTTCAGGTCCGCAGCAGTGGCCTGCATCTCCGTTGTCGCATGCTGCTCCACTTTGCTGTTGAAATTACTGTCAACCACGCCTGTCATATCCGGGGCAGGCTCTCCCTGCACGGGGGCCTCTTCTTCCGAACTCAGGTTCAGGTCAGAAAGATACATTCCCCCCCCGATGGCGCCCGCGCCACCGACCAGAATGAGGCCCAGCCACAGGTACTGCTTACGTTTGATGATCGTATTGAAGTTGGCCATCAGCGCCCCCCTTCAGAGGTGGTGATCCAGACCTGCATCCGGCCACCACCGGTCAGCTGACCAGCAGGACTGCTGAGCATGATGGCGCGGGTGCCGGGTTGCCAGAAATCGCTTTCGCGGATCATTCGGGGCGAAAAACTGATATTTTCGAGGCTGTAACGCACCACTTTCAGGTGATGCCCGGTCCAGACTTTTTCCGCTGTCGCACGAAGACCAGCGGGCACCTGCAGTGATTCCGATGTGACAGGAACAGCCTGGTATTCATCAGGGATCTGGCCCTGGCGAACAGCACGGTTCAGGGAAACCAGAATGCCTTCATACGGACTGGATTCTTCCCATGATTTAGCGGGACCCGGTGTCCCCACGAGCTCGGAGACCAGCTGGATAGTCCGGCCAACCCCGGCGCGTGGTACCGCCCGGATGGAAAAGTTCAGTCCGCGCTCGGTTTCCACAATAAACGTGAACGGTTTTTTGCTGACCGTGGCCAGAATGGCGCCACCGCTGTCGGTCTGCTCCTGGTTTGTCAGACCGCCGTCCAGACTGTTAATCGCGGTGATACGGTCACCGGGAACGGTGAAGAGGTTGGGGTCCGTGTTACTCACGGCGATGTTTGCCTGTCCGCCGTTCGCCAGGGGAACAACGGTCGGCGCCAGCGTACCGCTGAGGGTGGCCGATATCGCAGGTAGCGAAAAGAACAGGCAACCGGAGAGAAATAACGGGTTAATTTTTTTCATTATTTATTTCTCCAAAACGCGCCAGCCAGCTGACACCATCCACACGATTAAACTGCAGGACGTAACTTTTAATTTCACTGTAGGGGGCAGAATCCCCTATCCACGTTTTCAGTTCTCCGCGGATATCCACCCGATTTTCAGCCGGGTACGTACGGACAGACGTCATATAAAAAGAGGCATTCACATTGTTGTCTTTTATCCGCTTAGCATCTTCTGCCAGCTGGATTTTGAGGCTGTTCTGCGCCCCGGGAAAAACATACCGGAGCAGCTGGGCATGCTGGGCGTCGACCGTTTCCGGGGTGACATTCAGACGCAGCGCAATAAAACTCAGTCCTAACTGTTCAAGATAGGATGCGTCCGCCTGATTCTGAGAAACAGCGAAAGGTGCATTGAACAGCATGGGAGTCACAGCCACTTTCTGTTCGGTCTGCAGGCGGTAATTATTAATACCCTGAATAATATTCGTGGTCAGACTGAGGCCCAGGACTGTCCCCAGACAGATATAACCCAGCGCAATAACGCGCGTGGTATTGAGCCTGGCTCCATGTTCCATATGTTAATTCCCCGATTATTTAATCCACTGCCGGAAACAGGAGTCCGGAACATCATGAAAGAAGCCTTTAAGAAGGGAGGTTGGCAGATACCAGTAAATCAGGTCGCGTAGCCAGGAACTGCCCCGCCCTTTTTTCAGTTTCTTGATACCCCAGAAAACCAGTGCCGCTGCGGCCATACCAAATAAGAACTTACTGGTCCAGAAACCCCAGCCGAGACAAATCACGGCCGGGATAAGTTCATCAAGATATAAGCCAAACCAGCGGCTCTGGTTTGTCAGTGTTTCCGGGAAACGGTATTTCTTTAATTCGTCTCCCGTCATCACCTTTATCCTGTTAGTAACCTGCGACCGACATACCGACGGTAATAAAGGTCGAAATGATGGCGAAGCCAAACAGGAACTTCACGTTTTTGGTCATCATATACATGATGCCGCCCGCGATAACTTCAGCCAGAACAACCCATTTGACCACGCTGGAAGACTTGCCGAAGGTGCCTTTCACGGTGGTATCACCGGATTTCATCAGGTCTGTTGCGGTGGTGGTGGCCATAGCAACGTCCGGGAAGAACGATGCCAGAACAGCCAACGGCAGCGCAGCCTTGGTCACTTTCAGCGCTGTCTTTTTATTGAAAACGCGTGACATAAAAGACGGTTTGGTTTCTTCAGAGAAAGCATTTCCCTGAACACTTAATACAGCATTCATATTTATTTCCTTTAAAAAGAATGATTATTTAAAACAGCTAGAAAACTTTAAACTACATAATTTATTATGTCTTTTTACCTCCTGGCTCAGTGATTTCTGAATTATAAAAATCCGGGAAACGTTCAAGGTGATCTTTCAATCGCAAATATGCCTCAGACGTTTTACTTCTTCTGCTTCTGTCTTTAGCTTTGATTAGCCGACGATTAGTCTCTTCATCCAGCTTCAGAAGCACATTTTTTCCTGGCGCAGATCGTGCGTTACTCCTAACCGCTCTTTCCAATCGTCCTCCAAAAAAACAGTTAATAAACTTTAATAAAGTTTACATTGACAAGAACAAAAGTAAACAAATAAAGGTGGGATTTTGAGTAAATCCCACTTACATTCATTTACCGGAAATGTCCTTTGATTATAGAAAACCCTTTTCGGGCAAGAGGCTTTGATATATTAGAAATGAGTATATGGTAAAGTGATGATGAGATTTGAAGTAAAATTAATTCATCCTGGTTACTAACCTTTAATACCCTTCGTATTTCCAAGGAATAATTTCTCGATGTTTTCTCACTAATACCAATAAGATTTGAGATCTGACCATGAGTAAAGCCGAAGGAGTGTAAATGTAGCACATACCATTTATTAACGTTCTCCTTAGCCAAAGAAGATATAAGATCGAGAAAAGAATTTTTAAAGGAAACCAACTTATCGGAAAAATCAAAATCCAGAGTTTTAATGTTAACAAAAGTCCACTTCGTATAAACCCTGTCACATACAAAAAAACCTTCAATTAAAATGCTACAATTATATTTACCGATCGTAACACCATCAACGATTTTCCCCCCTCCATATGTAATTACACGGACATCTTCCTCGTTAAGAGATCTTAAATCAGAGTGTGAGAATAGAGAAAAAACCTTACTTATATTAATATCTTCTAAAATTTTTGAAGTTAACAATAGATTGCTATGGACGATGATACCCGATGAATCCCGAATGAGACATGGACAAGACGAAACATCAGCCAGATGGAATAAAGAATTCACCAATTCCGTTTGACTGCATACTGAGTTTTGACTACGATCCTTCGCACACATAGGTTGCCTCCTTAGAAGGTTCTATGGATAGTTAGCGTCAGAGGGTGCATCCTCTGACGCTAATGTTTCTCAATTTTTAAACTACACCTGAATTATAAAACTCACTTTCAATAAAGTCACCAAATAAGCATAGATCTTTATTCTGAATAATCATCAATGAATAGAACAATTATTCATCCTTGAATAAAAAAGCACTCTATTTATACAATCAATCACCTTTCTACGAAAAGTCTTATTCTACTCTTCGTCTTCGCTCTCCTCGTCAGGGAAAAATCGGAGCATAACCTCCTGAACATCATCCCGGATATTTTCAATAAGTCCCGGCCACTCCCATCTCGGATTTCCACTGACATGAGGACTCAGGCATTCAATGCCGAGAACTTTATTAACTGTAAATTGCGTTTTAATCACACTTTCCAGTAAGGCCTTGTTGAAGGCCATCTGATTGAAACCAGATTCTTTGCGTTCCATCTGAGCTTCATAAACACGCAAGCCTAGTTCCAGCAACATTGTTGATATGCTTGAAAAGCTGATGTCCTTATCTTTTGCCCCTTCAACACGTCTTTTCTCAACAATCGCATTAATTTTATCAGCAACCTCATCACTGACATAAGCCTGAACTTTAGCCACGTCATACTCCTTATAAAAATCCAGATTTCATATTTTATAAACTCCAGCCATTACGCATGAATCGTCCACGATTCGAATCGTGAATCGAATCTAGATTCATACTGTTTTTTTGCAATTCACCAGGCGAATCACATCACGAATTGAATCTAGAGTCAATTCACCTTAACCACCTGAATTTAATATTATGAATCGTAAGCGATTCATTAGCGATTCGTTAATGAATCGTCGGTAATTCATTGACGATTCGCTATCGTATAATCTTATATTAAATAAATTAATTTAACTCACACTAAACCACTGTTCTTAAATGCAAATCTGCAAAATTTTAATTTTGCGTAGTGTGTGGTGATTTTGTGGTGAGGAGTGCATATATGTTGAGTCTCGGTCTTGGATGGGTTAAGGTTATTCCGGGATTTGGCACGGAGGGGAATTCATGAAGGGAGTAGCGTTTGGTATCATCCTGTCTTTAATACCATTGTCATCAATGGCAGCAGACTGCTTTGATATGGCTGGCAGGGATTACAAAATTGATCCGGATCTCCTGCGTGCTATATCATGGCAAGAATCACGATTTAAAATTGATGCGATTGGGCGTAATCCTGTTACGGGTTATGGATCAGGCTTGATGCAAATTGACTCGCAGCATTTCAACGAACTGTCGCGATATGGAATAAAACCGGATCATCTTCTTAGCGATGCTTGTCTTAACATCTACACCGGAGCCTATTATTTGGCTCAGGCGTTTAAAAAGTGGGGCGTTTCGTGGGATGCAGTCGGGGCATACAATGCAGGCTTCAAAAAGACCCCGCGCCAGGCAGCAAGACGTTACGAGTATGCGAAGAAGATCCATTACTACTACACGGCTATCAAAGCAAGCAAACGAACTTCTTCTAAAGATCAGAAAATCGCCATGAACTAAAAAACCTTCTGATATAAGAAGGCTTGAATTTCTTAAAAATCTACGGCATCTATACCTGGATAATAATCGGCATCACTATCAAAATGAAAAAGCAGATACCCGCCCTCCCGGTGCATTAGTATGAGATTTTTGCGTAAAAATTTTGACACCCCACCTCTTTTTAGCGCCAGAAGATGGCGTTTGAAATCATACATCCTTATAACACAACCATAAGGTGTATCATGTATCCACTCTAAGTAACTATCGCAAGTTAGATAATTGGTTCTTGATGAAAGCACCTGAAGAACTCTGATATCACCTTCTTCCATATGTGAAATACTGATACAGACAGCTTTAAATTCAAACATAAGTATTCCCACCATCAAAACGCCGGACAGCTGCCCGGCGCTTATAATTAGCCTTTAAGAGTGCGGAATTTCTCCGCAATTAACCACAATGCCTTATTGAGTTTAACATCACCATCGATTGCTTTTACTGGCCGGGTTGTTGTTCTTTTCCCTTTTTCAGTTCGGCCAGGCAAACCGCCTTTAATCAGATTTTCCTGGACCCTTTGATATGTAGTCCAGATGTCATCTTTTTTATCTTCATAACGGCGCGGATGAATTATCTGTTCAATACTGACCGGAGATTTATTTTCATCTTCATATCGGTAGGTTAATGCAGCTTGTCCAAACAGACGCTGTTCTTCCTTGGTTAAGGCAATAGACTTCATGACATCAACGCCTTCAGTTATTTTATCGAAAATTCCCAGAACTTCGTAAGCACCTTCGATAACCCTTCCCACAATATCACCTTTATGAGGTACACGAATCTCACCAAACGACGTACCGCACACAAGGCCATTTGTGCATACAAAACGGAACATACCCGGGATCATTTGATAACTGGACGATCCATCATGCGAGTTAAGAAGAATGATTTCGGGTACTTCTGTTCCTTTATTGGCCCCTTCACGGCGAAGTCTTACCATATGCTTAGTATGCCCCCGTTTATCCTCATCCCTTACTCGTGACTGACAGGCAAAAAATGGCTGGAAACCTTCTTCACGTAATTTATCCAGCAGTGTAATGGTTGGAATATAGGTATAGCGATCACTACGTGAATTATGCTTTTCTTCTGAAAACACAGAAGGTACAACCTTGACTAATTCATCGTTAGTCAGTGGGCGTTCCTGACGAATGGAATGAGTAAGTCCAAATCGGGATGCTAAACGCATATTATTCTCCTTCACCTGTTTAATTTTTTAACCATCACCCGTTGAGTTGCCGGGGCCGCGGTTTTGACTTTGTGCGGGGACCTGCTGAACCTGCCCCCTGGATATAACCTTCACCCGTTTGAGAGCCGTTCGCCGCAAGGGCGTAAACGAGCACGGCCCGGTGCAGATGTCCGGGGGTGAGCGGGAAATTTTTTTCGGTCCAATGAAGCGGCAGCGGAATGGCCGGGAAAAATTTATTGCGAAAGGCCCTGCCGTCCCCTGGACAGCAAGACGGGTTGTGCTTGTCTCAGCCCCGGCGAATGGACTCAAACGGGTGATACGGGTACCAGGGGAAAGGAGCAGGCACCCGCCGCAACGACGAAGAGCGCGGGCGCGAAACGGCGTTGCCCCGCAGAGTGCCGGCAGTCCTTCGCCGGCACGGTGAAAGCGGCGCGGCCGGAACGGTCGCAGCAAGCGCTGCCGTTGACCTTGACGTCAGACATCAGACACTAGCCGTCAGGCCCGAAACCGCTTGCGGGTTCGGCGGAGCTTACCGCGTCTTTTCGCGGTTAGCGGAGTGTGGCTCGACGACCGGACAGCGCAGCTGGCCGGGAGCCGAAGGTGTCCAGTATGGGTGTGCTTTTAAAGCCTTTAAGGGTTAAAAAGAGACATCACAGCAGGGAGGAGAAGAGGAAGCAGACAGACAGCAGGCAGCAAACAGGGAAGACGCGGAAAGGAAATGCGGGCGGCGCGTCAGCGCGGCCCGGTTTTCCCGGCGCCGCAGGCGCGCGGTCTTTCGAGGCGCGGCCAGACGGGGACCGATGCCCCCTTCGCCTGCTCTGTTCCCGAATCAGTCAACAAACATCGAGACCGGGATTTGAAATCGATTTGCCAGCGCCCGCATGTGATCGAGGGTCAGACTGCGTTCACCACTGAGGATCCGGCTGACGAGTGATTTGTTGCCTATCTCGTTTTCAAAATCGGACTGTGAAAAACCGCGTTGCTGCATAAGAACCCGCAGCAACGATACACCGTTTTTACCAGCTTCGATGCGCGTATTAAATTCTTCAAATTCCACCGCGTTATCTTCCCAGGCATCGATGCGGGCAGTCAGCATATCAACCAGCGGGCTGTCCGGATCATGTTCCAGAAGATATTCAACGAGTTTACGTGCCTCTTCGTAATCTTTGCGGGACGAACTGCCACCCAGCAGAGGGACAATACTCGCCAGGTCATTCACCGCTTTATTGGCATCGCTAATCATTCAAACCTGCTGAATTTTAAAGTTAACACCGCAGGCTCTGGCGTACCGAACCAGCGTCTGAATACTCATTCGCGAAGCGTTCTTCTCCATACGTGAGATAGTAGGCGCTTTGATGCCCATACGTTCTGCAACCTGTGCCGACGTCAAACCCGCTTCTTTTCTCCATGTTGCTAAGGTTTCCCGAAGTAGCTCCGAGGCTTCTTCTGCCTCGAATGCCGCGCTGTACTCATGATCGTTCATTGCTTCGGTATGAACCTGGCTAAGGGTTTTATATTTCATTCTGCATTTCCTCCAGTCTGCGAAGTGCCTGATCTATTTCTGCCGGGGGCGTTTTTGGCGATTTTTTGATAAAGATCCGAAGTAGAAAAATACGTTCACCACTCTGATATACCCAGATTCCGCGGGCGATATCTGCCCCCATTGTACGTATTTCGAAAAGGCCGTTTCCAAGCGGCTTGGTATCTGGCTCGCGTAGCTGGCGAGGGTTTGCTTCCAGCTTCATGAGTAGCCTGGCCATTTTTGCACGAATGGCAGCAGGCAGAGCCGTAAACTCTTTTTCAGCCTCATCATGAAAGATGACTGTGAACATGAATGTAATCTCTAGTCCGTATGTGTATACGTTAGCTTAAAAGCTAACTTAGCTCAAGAGCTAAGTTAGCTGACTTCTCACTACCCGATCTTTACAATCTCAATACCCAGCATAAGAGCTATGAATTCCGCTTTGTTCTGAAGCAACCAGGTGCGTGCTTCGGGTGCCTGAGCTTTGCTGATATCGATATCAAACTGATTAAGCGCTGCAGCATCGGCGTGTCCGAGTGTAATACCGCGCCACTGCATCCCCGCATAATAGGCGTTCCCTGCCCCCTGCTGGATTTGTCTTTTCACGTGTTCCATTGCCCAGACCTCATTCCACACCCAGACGGCGGAACATATCGGCGATGATATTCCGGCGCGTATATGAAGCACCTGCGGCTTTCAGATCGGCCAGCACGTTATAGGCGTAACTGGCATCCTTTCCATGAAAAGCGATCACCTTTTCCGCTTTTGGTTCAAAACAGGATGGGGAAGTTTCCCGGGAGAAAACCTCTGATGAGTGTTGATGGCCGTATACTTTCATTTTGCGTTACCTCTGGTCTTTAAGGGATGGCAGCGATATGCCGCCATCCGTGTTTATTTCTCAGCAGTCGTTTGCCGCCAGTTCACTCATCAGTACATCCCGTGCTTCCAGCGCGCGTTCCTCTTCGGCTAGCGTCAGCAGATAGCCGCGCTTTGCCGCAGCGCCCATTAACACCGGACGGTCTTTCAACGGAAGCGCATCCAGATAATCCAGCGCACCACCCAGCAGATGGGCCTGATACAGCTCGTAATGCATCCCGCAGCACCGACCAGCCTTTTTCTCGATACGTTCCAGCACTACATCGGCGCGGATAACATCGAACGGGTTTCGGGAATGAATGTTGCGCACAAAACCGTCAGTCCGGAGGGTTGTGCTTTCTTTGGTGGAGGGTTTTACGTTGACGTTTTGTGTGCTCATCCAGTTTTCTCCTCTTTCTGGTTTTCTGTCTGTTAAAACCATCACCCGTTGAGTTGCCGGGGCCGCGGTTTTGACTTTGTGCGGGGACCTGCTGAACCTGCCCCCTGGATATAACCTTCACCCGTTTGAGAGCCGTTCGCCGCAAGGGCGTAAACGAGCACGGCCCGGTGCAGATGTCCGGGGGTGAGCGGGAAATTTTTTTCGGTCCAATGAAGCGGCAGCGGAATGGCCGGGAAAAATTTATTGCGAAAGGCCCTGCCGTCCCCTGGACAGCAAGACGGGTTGTGCTTGTCTCAGCCCCGGCGAATGGACTCAAACGGGTGATACGGGTACCAGGGGAAAGGAGCAGGCACCCGCCGCAACGACGAAGAGCGCGGGCGCGAAACGGCGTTGCCCCGCAGAGTGCCGGCAGTCCTTCGCCGGCACGGTGAAAGCGGCGCGGCCGGAACGGTCGCAGCAAGCGCTGCCGTTGACCTTGACTTCAGACATCAGACACTAGCCGTCAGGCCCGAAACCGCTTGCGGGTTCGGCGGAGCTTACCGCGTCTTTTCGCGGTTAGCGGAGTGTGGCTCGACGACTGGCCAGCTTTGCTGGTCAGGAGCCGAAGGGGTCCAGTGGTGTTATGCCTTTCTTATCGTTCCAGGCGTTCGACGGTGGCCAGCAATTGCGGATAGGTCGCTGACTGACACTTTTCGTACAGTGATTTAGCTGCGGGTATCCCTTCCAGATAATCATCCGAGTCCCGAATTTCCTGAGCCAGATATTCAATAAAGGCGGGTTCGACAACGGAGCCATTCAGCACATTAAGCAGAACCTGTGTTTCGTCTTTATCGAGAGGAAGGGCACAGGCACGAACCAGATGCGCATAACGATCAAAGATATTATTCAGCCGTTCAGTCACCCCTTCCCTGTGGGAGTTCAGATGTGCTCGCAGATTAGGCGAAGGTGTGAAAGAGGGGTTGCGGGAGATCTCTTTTTTCACTGGTTATCCTCAGAATACTGGCCCGACATAATTAAGAATTTGCGCCGCTCCCTCACGAACTGTCGGTACCATTTACGGGCAACACTGGCAAGATCGTCCTCAGAAGCGTCACAGTACAGCGTACTGCCCATAAACCCTCCCCCACGGCAAATCTGAGCACCTGAGTTACCAGAGTGTCCCTGAGACTCCAGGTGAACATAGCCACCACTGTCGGGTGCGTAAAAACTGAAAATTTCGCCGGTTTTACGGGATTTTATCGTGAAGTTCATGCTGGCTCTCCTTTGGCTCACCCGCGACTGCGCTTCGCCTCACTGAGTTAAGTGGAACAATTTCTGTTCATTACGCAATCAACTGTATGACAGATGTCATACATAATCAACAAAAAAAGCCTGCTTAAAAAGCAGGCGAACATCACTGGATCATATAAGGCATGAACTGCAGTATCACCTGGCAGACCGGGCGACTGATTTACCAGGAAAGCGGATACCGCGCATTGCACGAATAAGTTATAGCAGCACTTTTCCGGAAGGAAAACCCGCCCGGCAGGCGGGCGGGTTAAGTGCTATGCAACCTGATGTAGCGCCGGGTTTCCCCGGGGAGCCTTTGGACAGCCTCACTGACTCGTGGACTTTTAACTCTGCCGTTGCTGTTTCCACCCCTCCGTAAAGAGGGCTACGCTACAGAACGAACGTAAGCGTGCAGCGAGAACCGTATTGACGGGGATGTGTTATTCATTTGGCAATGCTACGCGCCAGGGGAGCAGTTCGCTGACCCGGTTTATCGGCCAGTCAGCTATAACATCAAGCACATGGCGAAGGTAGCTTTCTGGCTCCACTCCGTTCAGTTTGCATGTCCCGATCAGGCTGTACAGCAGCGCTCCCCGCTCTCCTCCATGATCCGAACCGAAGAACAGGTAGTTTTTGCGGCCCAGGCTGACCATCCGTAGCGCATTCTCAGCTATGTTGTTATCTGCCTCGGCCCAGCCGTCGTCAGTATAGTAAGCCAGCGCCGGCCACTGGTTCAGTACGTACGTGAACGCTTTCGCCAGTTCTGAGTGTCGCGACAGCGTTTTCACCTTTTCACGCAGCCAGCTTTCCAGGGATTTCAGCCGCGGTTTAGCTTTTTGCTGACGTTCTGCAAGGCGTCGCTTCGCCGGCATCCCCCTTATTTCCGCCTCGATGGCATATAACTCACCGATCCGTTTCAGGGCTTCCTCCGTCAGCGCTGACGGGGTGCGAACGTGCACATCGTGGATCTTGCGGCGGGCATGAGCCCAGCAGGCAGCTTCCGTTATCTGTCCATTGCGGTACAGTTCGTTGAACCCGGCGTACGCATCCGCCTGCAGAACACCGCTGAAGCCAGCGAGATGGCTCTGCGGGTGGATACCTTTTCTGTCCGGGCTGTAAGCGAACCACACTGCCGGCGCCAGCTCTGACCCGGCGTTACGGTCGTCACGAACGTACGTCCACAACCGCCCGGTCTTCGTTTTCTTATTACCTGGCAACAGCACCGGGACAGGCGTGTCATCAGCATGGAGCTTACCGTCAGTCAGCACATAGTCCTGAAGCGCCCCTTCCAGCGGTGACAGTAGCCGGCAACACGCATCCACCCAGCCCGACAGCAGTGAGCGGCTCAGCTCCACACCCTGGCGGCCGTATATTTCAGACTGGCGGTACAGCGGGGTGTGCTCTGCATACTTTGAACTCAGCACGCGGGCCAGCAGCCCCGGTCCTGCGATACCCCGCTCGATGGGCCGTGAAGGCGCGGGGGCCTGCACGATGGCATCGCACTGAGTACAGGCATGCTTTTCACGTACTGTCCGGATAACCCGGAAGGCGCTGCGCATCAGCTCCAGCTGTTCGGCGGCATCTTCACCCAGGTAACTCAGCGCACCACCACATTCCGGGCAGCATGACGCTGCCGGCAGCAGCCGTTTTTCGTCACGGGGAAGTGATTCAGGGAACGGTTTGCGGGTACGGGTCTGCCGCAGCGGGCGCTGCACGGCCGGGTCATCCACCCGGCCGGTAAGGGTATCGCTTTCTTTCTGCAACTGCTTAAGGTCGGCTTCCATCTTCGCGATACGGCGGGAGACTTTTTCGGAGCGGCTGCCGAAGTTCATCCGGCGCAGCTTATCCAGTTGCGCCTGCAGGTGATCTATTTCGCGTTCACGCTCGTTCAGCTTTTCCAGAAGGGCACGGTTCAGCGCCTCCTGTTCGGCAAGGAGACGTTTCAGTTCATCGATATCGTCAGGAAGTAAGCTGTTCATACCGGGTATATTACCAGGCTCATTCAGCGTCGACCAGGATAAAGAGGCCTACAACATAGTCAGTGACGTAAGCAGTCTTTTAGGCTGCCGCCAGTCGATACCTTCAAGGAGCATCGCCAGCTGTGCCGGTGTGAGGAACACTTTGCCATCCCGGGCTGACGGCCAGGCGAAGCGGCCGCGCTCCAGCCGTTTGGTCAGCAGACACAGTCCATCGCCGGTAGACCAGAGGAGCTTTACCTGACTGCCATTACGCCCACGGAAGATAAAAACGTGACCTGACATCGGATCGTCTTTCAGCGTCGTCTGCACCTTTGCCGCCAGGCCGTTGAAGCCGTTTCTCATATCGGTGATGCCAGCGACCAGCCAGATCTTTGTCCCTGATGGTAATGGGATCAACGTTTGAGCTCCCGTATCAGCAGGTTCAGGATATTTTCGCTGATGGCGCCATTCAGACGGAGTGATCCGTGCCGGAACGTCACTTCACAGCTGATATTGAGTGATTCAGGTGCCGCAGCAGCTACAGGTTCTGACCGGGGGGAGGTTGCAGGGACAACATCTTCGGCATCAAGTGTTATCGGGAGCAGCTCAGGCACGTTGTTTTCTGTTGTTGAAGGAGGACGTAGTTTTCCTTCGCGCCAGTACTGGCGCCACTTAAACAGCAAATTATCGTTGATCCCATGCTCACGAGCGAGTTGCGCTACGGAGATCTCTGGTCGATGCGAGAGTTCAACCATTTTGATTTTGAACTCAACGGGATAATTAGGGCTTTTTTTACGCACTGCGGTTAATGATTTCATGGATAGCGTCCACCATATTTGGTGTCCATTATCCTCTCAGGAATTTCAGGATCTGCCAGACGGTGCTGAGACGACGCTTACGAACGAACTTATCACCAGAACCCAAAAGTTCACAATCAATCGCTCTTTTTTTCAGACTGATGACAGGGTGTTACGAAGAATGAAGGATGTTAATGTGACTTGCGATTCATTGAATCCGTGTTGTAGGTAGATGAAAGCTTTTTGCCCGCCTGTCGCGCGGGCTTTTTTTCCTGCTTACAGGAAAAAGGGGCTACCGGTGAACGGTAACCCCTTCATAAAGGCGCTTCAGGCTTGTCAGACATCATCTCCCCTGAATGGCGGGGGCTTCCCCCCGCCGGGGTTAGCTACTTAGCGGATTCGTAAGCCAGAAAAGCCGCCACCTCCCTGTTCGTGTCCCTGTACCGGATTTCACAAAGTGATTTCCGGGTGAGGTAAGTGAATATCAGCAGTGTGAGGCACACTATTAATACGCACCCGAGCAGAGTGTTTCGCGGCAGTTTCATGGCCTTCTTCTCCTTGCCTTGCGGCATCTAAGAGGCTATCCTGATGTTGTCTAGGCATACAGGTGGCCTCGTGGTGTACTGACCCCAAAAAGTTGGACAGAATAAACGAGGCTTGACGATAAGAGTTCGCAGAAATGCGAGCTCTTTTTTGTTTTTAGGTGTGGATGAATTAACGTTTAAGTAGTCGAATTATCCATATTATTCACTACCTACACTACTGTTCACTCATTTTCAATGCTGTTGTAGGGCTTGCTCGCAAAACCTTTGGGAATCACTGAAAAGGCTAGAAATATGATCTATGCCTATCATTGTAGCCAAGGACATATCGATTTGCTCGTTATGTCCTCTGTCGGATCGCATTACTTTTATAGTCATCTAACCCATTATTTCAACAGGATTTTCAACCATATTTTCGACCAAGGTTTCCACTGCGGCATAAAGGTCTACGTCTGCTTCGGGTGCATGAATCGATACAACCAGACTGTATTTAGCTTCAGAATCAAATCGTTGCAAAGCGCCTCTGGTTCTCCACCAACCTTGTGCAGGATAAACAGCCAAATAACCACAACTAGCAAGCTCTGCTGCTGCCCCCCGCCATATATCCTGATGCAACGACCCTTTATGTCGTTGAGTAGCACCTAATGACCAGTTATCATCGTTACCGGTAGTCCCATGCTCACTCTCTTCAGACTCAGCTGCTGCATTGATGCGAGTTTTAAATTCGTCTAAAGATTCTGTTTGTCTTTTCATCGCAAAGCGTAGACGGTGGGATGGGTAATGATATCTTGATGAACTCCCCCGTGCTGAAGGGTTAGGTTCGATGAAATAAGACAATGTAACCCTGAGCTCTACCTGCGTATCCTGTAACTCCTGGAGCTGTTCCAGTGGCCAAGGTAGCGCATGTAAATTCAAGTCACGAGTTTTAATACCGTCGCGAGTCTTACGATAGGGGTACAAGCTGTCTTCAGCTACCAGTGTCAGACTATTTTTCACACTCCAGAGCGCACGTTCAACATCTGGTGAGCCCCAGCCGCAATGGCGTATAAGCTGTGCGAAGCCACTTTTATTGCGAGCAGGATACATACGCAACATAGCAGGTGTCCATTGCGCAGAGTGTGTGATCAGAGCACGGATCGTTTCTGGGCGATACTCAGGATATTGTGCCATTAACCTTGCAGCCATTCTGGCACACAGCGCAGAAGCTGCACTAGTTGCATTAGTTGTCCAAAATTGGCGGTGGGATGAAGCACTTGTTGTTAGTAATTCTAAACTCGCAAAGTTATCGACAAATTCTGTGTTAGCAGCTGCATTCCCCCCCTCAAAAACTACATCTGGCTTAAACGGCCAGACAGGTTCCCATCCCATTGAGGTAGTGGTGAAAGGACTTAATGCTCCTTGATCAGCAACCGGAATAAATTCAGGCTCATTTAACTCAACCTTGTCAGTAAATGCACCTACAGTTAATGCGTTCCATGACTGGCCCGGATCATGGATTTGATTAACTGAAAGACTGGCGGGATAGTTTCCCCAATGGTCGCGATCAACTATGTTCCCAGCGGAAAGAACAAACAACCGGGGAAAAGGGGTTTCTGCTAGCGCATCTACTGCCAGTGAATCGACCATTGATGACCAAGCTGAAGGGCGACCAAAGTCACGATAAGCAGTTGCTGTTACTGCTGAACTAAAAATACGTTTGCGCTGACCATTGAGAATTTCAGGACGTGTAACGGCTGAGCTGAACAGATATGCATGCTGTTTTGCGTCACCAACGTTGGCCCCATAATTTGGAGTAAGCTTAACTGACTCGAGTCGGTGTCCTACTTCTATTGCATCAGTAGAAGACAAAGCGTCAATCATATCGCCATAGATTGCAACTCCAGCCAACCCCGTACCATGGTTTGCGGTGTCATTGACTCCCCACGCGTCATTGACTGTATGCATGTCCTGCTGGTGCAAAACAGGTGCAAGCATAGCGTGCCCGCGATTAATGCCTGAATCCAACAAACAGATATAAGGTACATTGTCTTCGGGTGAAGGAACCTGGAGACGTCGCAGTGCATCATCCACCCAAAGCTGTTGTTCCAATGCTGGTAGTCCTTCGAAAAACTCAGCTGTATCTTTTGCACGCCGCAATTCTGCTACACAGTTTAAAACCAACCTAGCTTGAGAAAATTGGCTCTGAGAACCATACATCCAGGTTATGGTTCGCTCAGGAAAATCGACTTTGTGTTCGCTGACCTGGCATCCAGTCGCATGGCTTATTCGATGAAAATCAGTAACAACGGCATTTCTATTACCCCTCACTGGTAGCCATACTTCCCACCAAAATGCCTCATCCGGGTCAGATGGCAATAAACTCAAATCGTCTGTCCAAAGAGATTTAATTTCTGCAAGACGTATTGCTGATAATGTATTTATTAACGATTTATGGTCAGCGGAAACCCCGTCTGCGCGGCGTTTCTCAGTCAAATAATCCTGAATGTAATTTTCGAAATGCACTAGCTTTCCATCAGGCACAAATACATTTGCAGAGGTTATATCGCCCTCCTTATGTATACTTAAAACTTCTATGTGCTGAGCTTTGTTCCGCCCCCTCTCATTACCCAAGCTTTCAAATGCTAATTCAACATCAGGTTGCCCAATAAACTCAATTTGCATTCCGAGACCGCTAATTAGCTCAAGGTTTTCTTGCCCTTCACGAATTTGGGCCGACATTTCCTTAACCTGCTGCAGTTGAGTTCTTAGGGCTACTCCATGTGCTTGTCGATCCCGCTCAGGTAGTAAGGTAGAGCCACCCCCACCAAGAGAATGTGCTGTATAGGGCTGTGCTGTAGAATTTTTTGGTAAAGAGAGATGAAGCCTTTTATCGTTGGTTTGTTCCGTCATGTTTTAACTTGTTTTTTTCGTTAAGTGATAACTTACTACTGATCAAACGACGCTCTTCTAAAGCCTGCTTTAATATGACAAGATCGACCTGCATGCGATCGCTCATGAGGGCATCTTTAATTGATTCATCGACAGCTCGACAAATTTCAGCATAGCTTAAACCAGCAACCTGTTTTTCTAATCCATTTTTACGGAAAGGCTTGGGCGCAAATGCTCCTAGTCGAGATTTTATTAAGTCGAGTGCCTGTTCTAACGTTGGCAAATGGTACTCAATAACATCATCAAAACGTCTGAACAACGCATAATCTAAAATTTCCGGATGATTAGTAGCAGCAATAATTATACTACTTGAGTTGTCTTGCTCGATCATCTGCAAAAAGCTATTGAGTACGCGGCGAATCTCACCTACATCATTTGTGAGGCTGCGTTGGGAGCCGATAGCATCAAACTCATCGAAAAAATAAACACCACGAATATCAGCAATAGCATCAAACACCTGCCGTAGCTTGGAAGCTGTCTCCCCCATAAACTTTGTAATCAGAGCATCAAAACGAACCTGAAACAAAGGAATACCAAGTTCACCAGCTAATGCTGATGCTGTTAAAGTTTTTCCCGTTCCAGGAGGACCGACTAACAAAACTTTTCGTCTTGGGGAAAGGCCATGCTCTTTGATTCGAGACATCATACGCTGTTCACGTATGAGCCGCTGCAGCTGAGAATGGGCAGAATGATCCAGAACAACATCGGCCAATCGGTATTCTGGCTGGCTAACAATCAATAAATTACCAAGATCTGTACGGTTTTTGGCCGCATTGGACAGGGGTACCAGCTTCCCACTTTTATCATTAGCCAGTTTTGCTTTTGCCTTGTCGAGAAGAGTTAAAAGCTCCTCAGCTAATCGTCCATGGCCCTGTTTCGCCTCATGCGCAGCAACCTGCATAGCCACTGAATAAAAGTGACCATCATCGCGACTAATGTGCGATTTGATAAGTGCCTTAAGTTGCTCTGCGCTAGCCACGTAAGTGATCCTGTTTTATGTGCCTGAAATTGACCTGCATATACATGAGAGTGTAGCAATTATGCATGGGCAGAGTAAACGAGTTCTATGTTTAACAGGTAGCTTAAGGTCGATTGGCATGAGTGAAAGCATGCAACAGCTTAAGGATCCCCCTACCAAGGTAGGTTCGTTAAGTCCTGACAGGGTGGGAACAGACCTTCAGGCGGTATTCAACCGGGCTCAGACCTTTTAATTTTATGCTAATTCGTTGATTATTATAATAGTGAATATAATCCGAAAGAGCTGTCTTTAGTTCCTCAATATTGTTGAATTTATTGAGATAAAAGCATTCAGACTTCAGTGTGCCAAAAAAGCATTCTGCACAGGCGTTGTCGAGGTAATTTCCCCTTCGTGACATACTTTGAACTACACCACTCGCTTTAAGCTGATACTGATACCAGCGGTGCCGGTACTGCCAGCCTTGGTCAGAATGGAGAATAGGCGTGCTCTTCTTGTCCAGTTTTGCAAACGCCTTGTCCAGCATCTCATCAATCATAGCCATTGCTGGACGCTCTGAGATACTGTAGGAAATCACTTCGTTATTAAAGAGATCGATAATCGGGGAGAGGTAGAGCTTTCGCCCATTGACGGCAAATTCGGTGACGTCAGTGACCCATTTTTCATTGGGTCGGGTTGCCTTGAAATTCCGCTTTAGAACATTATCAGCAGTTTCCCCCAGCGCACCTCGCCACGAGCTGTATCGCTTGACTTTAATAGCCGCTTTCAGGGAAAGCAGGTTCATCAGCCGCTGAACAACTTTATGGTTAATGCGGCCTGCCTCCTGCCGGAGTGCCAGCGTGACTCTGCGATAGCCATAACGACCACAGTTCTCGTTATATATCTCTATGATTCTGCTTTTAATCTCTTCATATTTATCCGAAGATTTAAGCGCTTTCAGGTGATAGTAAAAGGTGCTTCTTGGTATCTGAGCAATCTGCAAAAGCTGGTCGAACGGGTAGTGTTGCCTCAGTTCGTCGATAATCCTGACTCTGTCTCTTACCGAACTAAGGCTTTCAGCTTTTTTAGATAAAGTACCCGTAATTCAAGGGACCGAACTTTTCTTTCCAGCTCCTGAATATGTTTATCTTTCGAACGTTCCAATGCCACTTCAAGCGCAACAGGATCATCAATCATATGAAGTGCCCTTTTTTTGCCCACACGAAGAGAACGAAGCCCTTGCTCTCCATGTTCGCTGAACACCTTCATCCACTTCCCAACAGATGCCGCACCAGCAACGTTAAATTTCGCAGCTGCCTGCGTCTGGGAAATCTGCCCCGTCAGCACAGCCTTCACGGCTTCTACTCTGATTTCGGGATCGATTGAAACGCCCTTATCTCTGGGCTTCAGACCTTCTTCTCCATAAACATCATAGGCTGCAACCCATAATCTTACCTGGGTTCTGGGAACGTTAAAGCGAGCTGATGTTAAGCGATAGCCTTCATCAGTAGCTAAATAGTGCATAACCACTTCGAGGCGCTGTTCAAAGGTGTACTTACGTCTTGACATGGGACTCTCCAATTTGAGAGTCCAACTAAATGGGCGCAGTGCATGGGGTTAATGAAAATTAACTACGGGGCTTTCTGCTTTTTGCCACACAACACGGTAACAAACCACCTTCACGTCATGAGGCAAAAAGCCTCAAGCGCCACGTCGATTATACCGGGACGGTGCTATTTCTTACCAGGTATATCCACGCTTTATGCTGCTTAGCGCTTTAAATATCTAATGTATACCCATGCCGCAATCAAGACGCCCGTGCCCAGCGCAAGATTAGGTAAAATCACATCGTTTGCACTTGCATATATGGTATTAGGATCATGTTGCCCCCAGAATGCCAGCTTGTACCCGATGCCCCAGACAAAGAATATAATCCCGGCAATCAGAACGCCGAATTCTATAACGCCGAGCAGGATTCCATCTAACCAGTCAGGCGGATCACGCCATGTGATGACCGCAGCTATTAGTGTGCAGATGATTTGGCCTGCATAATAACCAGGGGAACCATACCATTCCGGAGCAACATGCTTCACGATCAACCAGAACAGCACGTTCATTAAGATAACGAGCAACCAGTACCTCATAGTTCTGCTTTCCTTGTATTTGGCCATCTGAGTTGTCAGACAGCATTGTACTTATTCATCGGGCGGACTTGCCATTGAAATACTCCGGACGCGCAGCCAGTTCACGCTCGATTAACTCGTCGGCAAACAAAGGGGCAACACGATGAATACGAGCCTGCATGTTGCGCCTTCTCACCGCAGCTTTCCGTTCATCGCTCCAGCGTTGGATCTGTTTCTGGCCGAGAAAATCCACGCATACAGCGTAACCTGAGCCAGCCACCCAGCGTGACATCACCTCTTCAGGTGCCGCCTGCCCTGCCTCCACGACAACGGAAATCAGTTCCCGTGGACCCGGGCAGGGCCTGTGCGGCAGTTTCCAGCGCAGAGAATAGCGCCACTTCATACACCACTCCGATCAGCCAGCTTATTTGGCACCTGCCAGCGTTCAGCAACACGAATATGTTCAGGTGTTTCCCGGACAATTAACGGAATTTCGTACATCACTGCATACAGCGGCTCACCGCTGATGCGAAGCCAGTCCAGTTCCTTCAGCGATGTGAATCGCGACTGCCAGCGCCAGAACGGTGCTGCAAGCTCTGCCGCGTCAAACTCGTCGCTCCACCGGGTGTACCAGGTGCAGACGGTTTCCGGTGACTGAAAATTCAGTTCTGTGACAGCCTGTCCCAGCAGGTTCTGACGCAGTAACCAGGACTGCTCGACCTGACGGGCTTCACGGCGCATTTTTCGGGTGAAGGCAAAGTCCTGACGTTTTAGCCTGCGTACTGTTCGGGTATGAAGGACTTCCGGAAAAAGTTCAGCCTGCACATCCATTGTCAGCGGCAGCGGACAGTATTCCCCGTGGCTGGAGATAAGCATATCCAGCGCCTCTTCCACCTGTTTCAGGCTGGAAAGGCGGTCTTTTGGATCACGGTGAAGGCCAGGAATACGGCGGGCAACGTCACTGTTAATCCGGCTACAGCCTGTCAGCAGGCGCAGGAATGTCCGGACGTGTGGCATCGATGGCAGACGTGCGCCGCGCTGGCGAGCCTCTTCCACCGTCATGATGGCCTGCAGCGCTGCCTGACGGGCTGGTTTCAGGGATACAAGAGCACTGGATGACGGGATCATTGTGCGCCCTCCTGTGACAGCGTGCTGATGATGCTGGCATACGAGTAGCCACCGGCGTCAAGACACTCGATGAGATCCAGAGTATGGGTGATGAGTTCAGGGTTGAATGCATCCATCACGCGAACGACAGAGAACGGCTGACCGTCACGGGTCACAAAGACCACTATCCAGCGAAGATTCAGCTCCCCCGGACTGCATACCGCCACATCAAAGTGACCATGAGAGGGGGTAAAACGGATCTGGACAGGAAAGAAGCCGCCAAATTCGCACCGGTATTCGGCATTCACGGACCAGCCGGACGGTGAGGTCAGATCGCGCATGACAGCGTGACTCAGCTCCCGGCGAAAGTCTTCACCGGCGGCGCGGTAGTCTTCCAGCTCATCAGAAGACATGGTTTTCAGGACATCCAGAGTCAGTAACGTTTTCATTTTCAGTCTCCTTATCGCCGCCCCGCAGGGCGGCGTCTCCGTTATCAGGCGGCGCAGGCCGGGTTGTTATGGTCGGTGACGTCGCCGGCATCAGCGTCGGTATCGTTCTGACTTGTTGCCAGACTGAGTTCAGACTTTGCGGCAGGCTGTTTCTGATTGTCAGCACTGGTCATCCATTCCGGAACCCAACGGATTTTTGAGAGGAAGTGCTCTGCATGTTCAGCGGCATCCTTTTTCTTCATCTTCGCGGCGTCCTGTGCTGCGCCAGCCAGTCCGGCCTGAGAGAGTGCCTGTACAATGTGTGGCAGCTTCATGTGCGAGAAAAGGTTATCAGCCGTCGGTTTCCACCAGTCACGAAGGTCAAACTGAATGGCGTTTTCCACCCCATCCAGCGAACTCTGGTGTTTACGACCAAATTCATCCTTGCCCTGTACACCATCTATGGAGCAGGCGGTGCAGAAAGCCATCAGTGCCATCAGGGTTGCGCCATCGAGCGTAAAGAAGGTGGTCATATCCTTTCGCCAGTTTTCCGGCAGCAGGGCTTCAAGACGTTCTTTTTCTGACTGGATGGCCTGAAACGCAACGCTGTTTTCACCGTCAGGTGCTTCACGGGTCAGCGCGTAATGCGACACACTCACGCTAATGCAGAACGGCTCTTTGACGGACGTTGTGGTATGGAAAACCGAGTTACACATTTTCCAGACCATCAGCGCGACGGCTTTCTGCGGCTGCTGCAACAGGGCCGCCTGAACCGCCAGTGTGCGTTCAGAAGAAAGGCGGGTCAGCAACGGGACACTGACGGCGTCCAGCGGATCGACTTTTTCAGGGGCCTGATCGGTGGATGCATCCTTCTCCTCCATTTTTTCATCGGCGCACAGCACCACACCGCGCTGTACTTTCACCTCCTGGCCAGTCCAGGAAACCACCACTCCGGCAGATTGCTTCATTTCATCCGTCCATGCCCGGTGTTTTGCCCGGTGCGCGATGGTCTGCTGTTCTTCCCAGACGGCTTCCAGAGCCCCGGCCACGACGTCATCATTCACGCCGGGGTTCTCGCCTTCATACTTAGCTTCCAGAGCTTCCAGCTCCGCAAGACGTTCTGATTCTGTCTCAGAATATTCAATCGGTGGAACAGACTGCAGACGCCAGATTTTAGTGTCCTTCCCGTAGTGAGAAATCGGGTCAAGACGACCATCACACCATGACCAGCCTTCCGCTTCGCGGAGGTGCTCCGCGATGTTCTGCAGTTTTTCCAGCAGGGCGGTATCGAGCGATGCACTTTTGACATAGCCGCCGTTTTCGCTGCTGAAGAGATCAACCCGGATTTCATCCGGACTGAATGCGGCCTCTCCCACAAAGCGGAATTTGTCGCCGTTTGTGGAAACCTCTTCTGAGGTAATGAGGTTACGGATCGAGGAAACTGATACTTCATTATTCCAGGACCGTTTGCGGGCGGATTCCAGCACTTCCACCTGGCGTTTCTGATCGCTTTCGAGCGCCAGTGCCTGGCAGTGTTCGGTGGTGATTTCATCCTTCGCCAGCGCCGCCAGAATTTCGGGAGCCAGTTCGGTCAGTTTCAACATGCGCTGAACATGACGCGTACCGAACCCCAGTAAATCGCCAATCTGCGCGGGGGTTTTCCCCTGCTCTGCCAGTGTGCGGAACCCGGCGATCTGTTCAGACGGATGCATTGCCATCTGCTGTTCGTTTTCTGCCATTGATGCCGCAACAGCCAGTTCATCAGGTACCTTTTTCACCATCACCTGATATCCGGCATCGATACGGTTTTCACTCTGCAGGAGCTGCAGCGCTTTCAGGCGACGACCACCGGCAGCCACACCACAGCGACCATCCGGGAGGTTATGCACGACCAGATTCTGCAACAGGCCAATGGCTTCAATGGAATCTGCCATTGAACAGACTTTCTCCGCCGGATAGGGAATGGTCCTGACGTTCAGGGGAGACTTCACCAGTGCCGTCACAGGGACATACTCGACCTGTGCGGCATCGAGAGCCACTTTAAGCGCCTCAGCTTCGGCAGACTTAAGCGTTTTTTTGCTGGTTTTCGGTGCAGTTTTTACCTTAGACTCTGTTGCAGACATAATTGATACCTCTTAGCTATTGATGAATGTCTGCCGGACAGCCCACCTGTCCGGCGTTCTTCTTACTGCTTACTTCGTTTTGCGTACTCCGTAGTCCCGGATGTAGCGGTTCATCATGTCCTCGCCGCCCGGTTCAAAATTCCAGACGCGCCAGATCATGCTGCCGTCATCCTGATGACGGACGACAAGGCGAAAATGGGTCCCCTGATCATCTTCAATCGCCACATTCTGATACTGCGCTGCGACAATCTGAGCCTGCTCGCGGGTAAACGTGCCATCCGGCAGGGATTCAAGCGGGGACAAAACGTTATGGTCCATGTGTTTCTCCTTTTCTGCCCCGCCTGAACGGGGCGTCTTCATCGTGGTTTAAAAGGGCGCGTCATCATCCATTGGTGGGAAATCATCCGGGAGTGGCTGAGGCGGTTGCTGAGACGGGGCGGCATCCTGACGGCCTTTCTTACCGCCCTTCGCTTTCGGGGATTTAGCTGCGGCCTGAGCAGGTTGTGCCGGGGTGGCAGGATTCTGCGGCTGCGCGGCGCTCTCAGGCACTCCGGATTCACGGCGGCCGCCGAGCATCTGCAGGGTGCCGTTCTGCCCGACCAGCACCTCGGTGACGTAGCGCGTGACTCCGGCATCGTCCTGCCAGTTGCGGGTGCGCAGCTGGCCCTCGATGTAGACCTGTGCGCCTTTACGCAGGTATTCACCCGCCACTTCCGCGAGCTTGCCGAACATGACAACACGGTGCCACTCGGTGTTTTCGCGCATCTCTCCCGTCTGCTTGTCACGCCATGTTTCAGACGTGGCCAGCGTCAAATTGACCACTGCGCCCCCGTTGGGCATGTAACGCACTTCCGGGTCCTGTCCCAGATGTCCAACCAGAATGACTTTGTTAACGCCACGTGCTGCCATGATGAATCTCCTTAATCCGTTGTTTTGCCTTTTAAAACCATCACCCGTTGAGTTGCCGGGGCCGCGGTTTTGACTTTGTGCGGGGACCTGCTGAACCTGCCCCCTGGATATAACCTTCACCCGTTTGAGAGCCGTTCGCCGCAAGGGCGTAAACGAGCACGGCCCGGTGCAGATGTCCGGGGGTGAGCGGGAAATTTTTTTCGGTCCAATGAAGCGGCAGCGGAATGGCCGGGAAAAATTTATTGCGAAAGGCCCTGCCGTCCCCTGGACAGCAAGACGGGTTGTGCTTGTCTCAGCCCCGGCGAATGGACTCAAACGGGTGATACGGGTACCAGGGGAAAGGAGCAGGCACCCGCCGCAACGACGAAGAGCGCGGGCGCGAAACGGCGTTGCCCCGCAGAGTGCCGGCAGTCCTTCGCCGGCACGGTGAAAGCGGCGCGGCCGGAACGGTCGCAGCAAGCGCTGCCGTTGACCTTGACGTCAGACATCAGACACTAGCCGTCAGGCCCGAAACCGCTTGCGGGTTCGGCGGAGCTTACCGCGTCTTTTCGCGGTTAGCGGAGTGTGGCTCGACGACCGGACAGCGCAGCTGGCCGGGAGCCGAAGGTGTCCAGTATGGGTGTGCTTTTAAAGCCTTTAAGGGTTAAAAAGAGACATCACAGCAGGGAGGAGAAGAGGAAGCAGACAGACAGCAGGCAGCAAACAGGGAAGACGCGGAAAGGAAATGCGGGCGGCGCGTCAGCGCGGCCCGGTTTTCCCGGCGCCGCAGGCGCGCGGTCTTTCGAGGCGCGGCCAGACGGGGACAGGTGCCCCGCCGGCTTTACGTGTCATCAGACGGTTATTCTGAGAATGGCGGTCGCTACCTGGGTATACGTGAATGTTCCCCGCGGCAATGGCTCCCAGACGTCCGCCAGGGACTCCAGCGCCTTTTGCTGACGCGGCCCGTCCAGACATATGCCCGTCAGAATCCCGCCAGGCTCAAGCAGAGTTAATGCCCGCCGGATATGCCGGATATCATCACCGCGATTAAACGGAGGATTCATGATAATTCGGGTATACCGGCGCTCCGGATGATATTCGAGAAAATCTCCGCACCAGATCCGGACCTCCGGGAAATGCGCCTGCAGGTGACGGGCTAACCCGGCGTGCAGCTCCACGGCGTCACACTTCGCCCGGGGGACTGCATCCCTGATCGCCTGCAGTATGGCGCCCGTTCCGGCACTGGGTTCCAGAATGCGATCGGTTTCCCGGACATCAGCCAGCTCAACCAGCCGGCGACATTCCGGGGAGGGGGTGACAAAAAGTTGCGAGCTACCCTGAATTTCAGCGACAGGGGCGCGCCCTTCCAGTTTGTCCCGCATCGCCTGAATACGGTGTTTAAGGTCATGATGCATGAATGTACTCCCTGACCTCCCCGGCAAGATGCCGGGGAGCCTTCCTGTTATTTTTTCGGAATTTCAACGGTTTTTATGTCTGTGATATACACATTCACGAGCGTACAACCGTGCGTCATGCACCGGCGCAAGCGATAGGCGCCGTGTGTTTCGGTTTCTGCAGCACCCCGCACGCCTTTATAATCAGCGGGTAATTTCGCCCACTCGGCTTTTGTCATTTCCCGGAACCCTTCCCCCGGATAATTGACGATCGGTGGGCGCTTCGCCGCTTTCTTCGCGTTGCTGGCTTCCTCCGCTGTCGGGGCTTTGTAGTCCGTGATACGGTCGGGCGTCAGTTTCATCGTGCCGCTGTAGCCCAGAAAGCGATAACCGGGCGTTTCGACTGAACTCACCTCCCCCTTACTCCGGTTAACCCGGAGAATGGTTAACCATTCTCCCCGACTCAGTACCTGCCCGCCTGGTTCAAATTCCTGTGTTCGGGTGACAACGCCACCGTTTTCATTGAGCATCGCGCGTTCGTAGGCCAGGCGGTTCTGGTAATGATTCACCCAGCGCTGTTGGTGGTTAATCGTGCGCTCATGACAGCGGATCGCAATATCACGCGCCTGTTCAAAAGTAATGATCTCCTCAGACAGGGCAGAATGGAGAGACATCGAGCCCTCATACTGGCTTTTCTCTGCCGGGCGGGGGTATTTGTCGAGCGTGAAGCAGGCATGAATATGATCATAATTACTGACCAGTAACGCCATTTTCAGATCGAGCGTCTGCGCACGCCACATCGTCATATACTTTTCAGACCGGGCAATGTGCTTTTGGGACTTGCGTAATTCCGCCTCGATTTTTTTGATACGGCGGTAACGCACATCCGGACGCTCCTTGTATTTCGCGTGCCGCAGAGAGGCCTGCGCGCGCTGTTCCCAGTATTCGGCGCGCTCGAACAGCATCACCGCACGTTTCATGCCGTTCTCAATTTTCTGCGCATGCCGGCGCGCGCGGCGCTCGCTGTGGTGGCCTACCAGGATCGGCTGTCCCAGCGGGACAGCCGATGCCAGCGAATCAACATGCGCAAGCGCCTGCTCCGATTCAACCGCCCGCCGGTCACTGTAGTCACTGAACCGCCCGGCGCGCTGCTCCTGGCGATCAAACAGGGTGCTGTCCTCGTCCTCGATATCACCGGCGAGGGAAAGCAGGACATCCTCCCGCCCCGGCGTCCAGGCTGGCGCCACAAAAAGTTCCTGTTTGGGCGCCCAGCGAAAGCCTGCTTTGTTGATCAGGGAATACGTTTCTTCATCGAGCCGTAATGATGCGTAAAGTCGCAATTTATTATCATCGGGTGAATAAGTTGCCCGGTAAGTCTGGCCTGCGGTGTTTTCCGTCATGATCTGTGCGGTAGTCGGTGCCATTGTGTTTTCTCCTTCCTGCAGTTGCCGCCCCTCGCGGGGCGGCTCACCTCATCAGTTAAATGCGCGTTTCAGTTCCAGCGTGCGGAGTACCTGCCCGAGGGCGGTATTTTTCATCGCGGGGATGTGGACACCGCGCCCTTTGCGGTGACTTCTGGCGATATGACGCCCGAAAGCTCTGAGAGCGGGATCAATCTCCGGTGCGGTGATATCTGCGCGCAGAATGCGCGAATGACGACGGGGCTTTACAGCGCCTGCGGAAGGTGAAAAAATAGAAACGATCATAGAGTTGACTCCTTATGGTAGTTAACGAAGCCGGAAAAACCGTTCGTGCGATTTTTACGGCGTGGGCGAAGCAGGGTTTACCCTGCTTTTTTCATATCTGCGGTTTGCTTCCCGCTTCTTCTTCCTCCTTCTTAAGCTGATCGGTAATGTCTTCCGGTTCGCCCAGAAACCAGCCTTTGACGGGTTCACAGCGTTCAATAAACGCTTTTATCGCCCGTTTTCCGGTCGTGGCCTGCACCCGGGTAAACATCGGCAGATTGCCGCTGGCATTGCTTCCCAGAAATGCGATCCGATACGTTCGCAATGAAGGATCCTGCATTTTTCTTTTTCCTGATTTTTAAAGAACATCACCCGTTGAGTTGCCGGGGCCGCGGTTTTGACTTTGTGCGGGGACCTGCTGAACCTGCCCCCTGGATATAACCTTCACCCGTTTGAGAGCCGTTCGCCGCAAGGGCGTAAACGAGCACGGCCCGGTGCAGATGTCCGGGGGTGAGCGGGAAATTTTTTTCGGCCTAATGAAGCGGCAGCGGAATGGCCGGGAAAAATTTATTGCGAAAGGCCCTGCCGTCCCCTGGACAGCAAGACGGGTTGTGCTTGTCTCAGCCCCGGCGAATGGACTCAAACGGGTGATACGGGTACCAGGGGAAAGGAGCAGGCACCCGCCGCAACGACGGAACGCGCGGGCGCGAAACGGCGTTGCCCCGCAGAGTGCCGGCAGTCCTTCGCCGGCACGGTGAAAGCGGCGCGACCGGGACGGTCGCAGCAAGCGCTGCCGTTGACCTTGACGTCAGACATCAGACACTAGCCGCCAGGCCCGAAACCGCGTAGCGGGTTCGGCGGAGCTTACCGCGTCTTTTCGCGGTTAGCGGAGTGTGGCTCGACGACTGAACCGCGCCAGCGGGTCAGGAGCCGAAGGTGGCCCCGGAGCAGATTGTGTGAAAGGAAAGTGAGGCAAAGCCAGAGGAAGAGCAGCAGCAAGATGAAGGGTACCGGTCAGGTCAGGACTGAGATTCGCCCTGCTCTTTTCTGTACTGTACAACGCAGTACCAGGCCGAAGCCAGGAAAGCAAAAACGGTGATCAACCCGCGTAATTCGTCACCCGGCTCTTTCCCCTTCAGCATCAGCGTTATGATGATGCCGGCAACGATAATCCACGCAATGCCACTCCAGAGGCGCAGCTTATCCGCCACGACATTAATCAGAACAAAAGCAACGGCCAGGATAGCCCCCCACAGAGCCGGAACAGGCTGAAACGGAATAAAAAACAGGTTAATACCGGTTAAAAGCGTCACGGCTGCAAACATCAGAGACATACGCATAAAATTTCCTCCCTGGACACACTGACGATAAGAATCACTTCTGCTGCTCATCTCCGGGTTTATTATATTCGGGCGCATTTGCGCGCGGCAGCTGCTGACTGTTCAGTCGATGTACGCGGAGCCGTTCATGGAAATATTCGCGCAGGTGTTCAGGCTGTTCCCGTTCAACAAGTTCCGGCACGACGGGCTTGTTCATGCGCTCCTGCCAGGCAACAGCAGCAGCCACCTTATCGACGGCAACTTTGTCCTGCTCCTCCTTTGAAAAAGAGGCGATATTCCACTTTGACATATGCATCACCGGTCTGCTTTACAGGAAGATATCCCTGATAATACGCGAATTCCGGGGCAACAGCGACTGACAACGGAGAGGAGAGTGCGCGGCGCCGGAGGCGCGGCGACGTCTCTCTCCGGCAGGCGCAGCCTGCCCGGGTTTTCGCGCGGCCGGAAGCGGCAGAGGTTCCCCCCTGCCCTGTGATTTATCGTGCCTTTCCCCCCTGAAGAATGAAATGGCCGCCAATATAGACGGCGCACTGACAGGTCATGTATTCGCAGATTTCATCCATCACCTGCGCAGTGGTCAGTTCCCGCTGACCGGCATCGCGGCGGCGGGCATTAATCAGGGCTTTGTACTGTCGCAGGATATCGCGGCTTTGTGGTGCAAGTTTCATGTGCTTTCTCCTTAACCGGCGGGCTTCCCCGCCGGATAGTAATCAGTTGCTGAATACATAGCCTTCATGGAAGACATAGCCGCTGCTGAACAGATCCCGCGCGTAAGCCTCATAATCGAAATAGACGCGCAGGGATTCAGGCACCTCGTTTAACAGGCCGTGATCCTCCACAAAGCCATAAGCAAAATCCTCCTCGCTTTCAGCCTCGCCACAATACGCCTCATCAAAGGCGTCATAGTCGCACTCGCCGGTATAGTCCGCCCAGGCCACAAACGCGGCAGCGCGTCCTTCGTCCTGCGCCTGCCGGAATGCCTCGATAAACGCCCACTTAACAGAGGATTCAGAGGCAAACTGAGACGGGATCCCTTCCCAGTCCTGAAACATAAACTCGGGGTCATCCTCGGCGGCATGCAACGCCCGGCAGGCGTCATAAAATTCGTCTTCGTCGTCGAAGTCGGTTAAATCAAACCATTTGCCAAAAATACTGCCGCCGTTGTACTGGTGATATGTGCCCACGTAGACGGCCGGAACGGTTACTGATGAAGTCATTTTTGTCTCCCTGCGGGGCGGTGTAACCGCCCCGGTCGTTAATCAGTCCAGCGCGGCGTAAATAGCACTGCATTCGGGGTGAAAGGTGATGTGATTCCAGAGCTGGGCATCACGCAGCATATAAAGGCGAGTCAGCGCCGGGTTACTGCTGTCATGATGGGCCGCCAGACGGCGATTAATCGCCAGGCTGGTCAGAATAATGCCCGCCGCGTCGGCGCTGACAGTGCGATCAAACCAGTTTTCGCTACTGACCAGATGTACCCGGCCACAATCCGGCATCATGTAGCCGCCCCCCTCCGGCAGGCGAATAAAATGCCAGAAGCCGCCCTCATATTCGGGCATCCATTTTTTGGCCAGAGCGTACACCTGTAATTCCGCGAGCATGAAATCCGTGCCGAACAGGTACGGCATAAAAGACAGGCGGTCGGACTCCTCAACATTCAGGACCGGGCATGTATTCACATACTGCATGGATAAACCTCCGTAATCACATAGACTGCGGCACCGGGTTGTGCCGTGCCGACACGACAGCCCGGCGAAAAGCGGAAGATGCAGGGGCGACACCGGAGGCCGCAGCGCAGATATAGCGCGAAGCTGGTCTGGACGGTTTTCGAGCGAAACCTGAGCGAGAAAACGACGGGAAGAACGGCGAGCATCATAAAAAACCTGCGACCGGGCGAGGATGGCGGCGTCAGCGCACCCTTGCATCTGCAGCGGCCGGGCTAAAGTGAAGGCACGGCACTACCCGTCGCGATGCAGGAGGTTGAATACAGGGTTTCTCTCCCCCGTTTTTCGACCACCGGGAGAAAAGCGGAAGCAGATGTCGCAACGCGACAGACGCAGTAATAAGGCCACGGACCGGAGGGATGGGGCCGGGTGAAGCGGAGCCGGCGGCAACGGCAAGCCGGCGACTGCCTTATCCGGGGATGGCGGCGCCAGCGAACTCCAGCCTCTGCGGCTGCCGGGCTAAAGTGAAGGCACGGCACAGCCAGCACACGGCACGGCGATAACAGAGGGTTGTGTTCACCCAAAAGGCCCGGAAACCGGGCCGGGTGGACGCGGAGCCGGCACGGCGACATCCTTATCGCACCACACCTCCTGTGCCGGCAGGCTGACAAGGGAGGGTCCCCCTCCCCTGACGCTCCGGGCTGTCACTCCTGAGTTCTGCTGGCGCGGGCCTCTCTCACCATTTCCCTTAAAACCCGGCGATCAAACCAGCGCCGGAACGGAGTGTCCGTAAAACGCAGCTGATCAGCGATAACCCCTGCGCTCCTGATAGTTTCCTCCCGCTCGTTAACCAGGGTGAGCAGGACCGGGCAGAATCGCGCATCGCGAATAAGAATGGCATCGAGGACCTGATCCAGCCTGTCGGTTTCGTCTTCGTCCAGGCAGTTATCATGATCATACTCCACGGCCAGCAAGCGCCAGTCACCGATCCGCCTGTCCATCAGACGGGGAGTGACGGACGGCGTCAGCGCGGCGGCGATGCGCTTCGTATCCCGGTGGACGATTTCCGATATCTGCGTGAGGGAGGCTTTCAGGAAGGCCAGCAGATCGTCACATTCCGCCGCCGTCAGCCACTCCTGAGCGTAAGGCAGGCGGATAACCTGACAGTCAGCCAGCCGCTCCGGATGCGGATATGCCTGCACCGGAAAGAGATGCAGACGAGCCGGGGTTCCCGCCAGCCGCCGGGCGCTGGCGAGCAACAACGCTGCCCGGCCATACGTCAGCGGCTGACAAAGCTGTTCCGTAAGCGTGAGGATTTCCACGCCACTGAGAGAGCCGCAGGCGGCAAGCCAGCCGGGTACGGTTTCGGGGGCGACGGGCGCCATATCAACAGTGTCGGGCCAGCCAGCCTGGCGCAGCATCCGGTCGCCGTGACGCAGAATAAGCGTGTTAAGGGTTTCATTTTTCATCATTATCGTCTCTGTCCGGGTTATATCACCCCGCCGCGTGGCGGGGCGATCTGCTGTCAGCTTTTCAGTAATGCCCGCACTTTTGCTGTATCCGCCAGGCGGCGCATTACGCTTTCCGGCACCGGGAGATTGCGATCCCGTGCGGTCCATTCCCTGTCCCACAATGCCTGTTCGGCGGTAATCAGCAGGATTTCAAGCAGGTCAACCGGCACAGTCACCCTCTGCCCGTTCTCTTTCACCTGGTCTATCAGTGCCATCACCAGGCCGGCTGACACGCCCGACTCAAGCCGTTGTTCTTCCGGTATAGTGTCCATGCGTTCCAGTACTGCCCTTACGTCATGTTCTGAAAAGGAATATTCCATCCCGTCAGCCAGTGCTTCAATATCCGCCGGGGTCCAGATAATCAGGTTCAGCGGGGTTTCTGCGGGATATTGCTCATTCAGCATCCTGCAAAGATCTTCACGGGTTCCGTACATGTTCTCTCCTCAATCCAGAAAGCTTTCATCGAGCATCAGTGCAATATTGAACGCCTCATCCATCAGGACGCTGAGACGTCGCAGACTGATACCGGCAAGCCGTTCCGCCAGTCCGTCGTACCGGTAGTGGTACGTGTCTTCCAGCACTTTCAGGGTGGTTTTCAGGTCGCAAAGATTGTTCGCCAGCCCGGCCATATCGCGGCGCAGGGCTTCGTGTCCGTCGTAATTCATTACGCGGCCTCCGGGAGCCATTCATCGTTCGCCGCCGGGGTATTTACGGCCCGGTGCATGGCGGCCAGTCGTTCGGTTCCGGCCCGGTGGTACTGCGCCAGCATTTCGATGCCGATATAGCGGCGTCCGGCACGGTATGCAGCGACGCAGGTCGAACCGCTTCCGGCAAACGGGTCGAGAACAATCGCGCCCGGGGCGCTGAATGACTCAATCAGCGGCTGTAGCGCCTCCACCGGTTTCTGCGTCGGATGCAGGGTATTACCGGTATACGGGAAGGGCAGCACATCCGGCAGCGGTTTAAGGGGCGGCACGGGGCGGCCTTTGGCAAGGACATAAGCCCCTTCATGGCAGTAGTCCACAAATCCGCGTCGGGCCCTGGCGTTACGACGGTTGGAGGCATAGTTTTTGGTGAACACAAGCTGGCCCACGGCATAGAATCCTGCCGCCTTCCACGCGGCCATAAAGCGGTCCACACGGTTCCAGCTGTAGAAGCTCACCATCAGTGCGTCTTTTTTAAGGACGCGGTACATCTCCAGCGTGGCCGGTTGCAGCCATTCGTCCGTCACATCCCCGGCAATCTGTCTGCCCTGACGGTCCTTAAAACCGACGAGGTAAGGCGGATCGGTCACAATAAGGTCCACGGCACGGTCGGGGAATCCGCGCATCACATCAATACAGTTCCCGAGAATGAATCTGGACATGGCAGCACTCCTGTAGTCTGAGGGGGCAGGAGGCATCACCGCGATACCGTTCCCTGCCGCACGCTGCCTGTTCATCGCGTCCGGTCACGGGTCAGGCCGACCGTGGAATACCGCAGCCGTCCGTCTTTTGGACGGCAAGGATATGCCGCGAAAGCGGCTTGAAGGGCGTTCCTTAAAAGGGCGAGGGACTGGCGTACACTCTCAACGACGCCGGGCCGGAGCGGAAAAACCGCCCGTCCCGTACCAGACCGGACGCGAGACACTGGCAGCGGGCGGCAGGCTTGCGTTAACTCCAGGCGAACGGGGAATTACCGGCATACCTGTCCACAAATCCGGGGCTTAAAATTGTGGATAACCTGAAGGCAAACGACGGAGAAGCGCGGGAGAACAGACGCCACCACGTCTGTTCTTTTTTTGAACAACCGGAAAGTTTATATCAGCGGTTCAGGGATTTATCCCCGGCCAGGGACAGGCCAATATAGACGCCCGCCCCCCAGATGACCTGCGACAGAATGAAAACCCACTGCGGAACGTCGAAAACCAGAAGCGGAAGCAGACATATCGTCACAATGCCAATCAGCCGGCTGCCAAATTTTCTGCGCACCGGTTCACTGCTGTCGACGGGAATGCGGGCGAGACGGAGAACATTTCTGAATCCTGGTGACATGAGAACCTCCCTGGGGATGTCAGTCATTTGAAATCGGTATAGTAGTGGATGTGATTCGTACTGTTAGTCACCGAATGCACGCCGCATATTTTTCTTTATTTCCCGGGTATCCGCCCCGGACACCGGCGCGGCAGATGCTGCCGGCGTATCCGGTACTGCAGCTGCAGCCCTGTTCACGTCAGCGGTGCCGGCCATCTGCTGAACCAGAGCCTGCAGCTCACTGACCGAGGTGGGCGGTACCGGCATACTGGCCAGCAGGCGCGGCAGTTCCGGCGCCGTCGTGTGGAAGGCAAGACCGGTGATAATCAGGTTTCTCAGCAGATCCCCACGCAGACGGGATGACGCTTCCGTCAGCACACTTTCCACCCGTTCTCCGCTCCGGCCATTCTGAAGCGTCAGGGTGTAACGCCGGCGCTGGTATTCCGTCTCCGGTGACACGGGCAGAGCAGCCCCACTATTTTCGGGCTCATCCGGAAGGCCGGTGAGTGAGGACCAGGTTCCGGAGACCAGGGCCATCACGGCGCAAAGGCGGACAGCGCTCAGCTGCCCGGCAAAGAACACCGGGATCAGCGCCGGTAAACGGGCATCCACCTGGTATACCACCGCCCCGGCGGTGGCGGCGGTACGGATGAACTCACCGCGCAGGGGCTGTGAGATGGTGCTGATGGTTGCCATCGCCGCGATGTCGGTGCGATCGTCGCTGTGCAGATAGAAAGAATACTGGCCGTCCGGCACGTTTAGTCCTCTTTATTGTAAAGGGCAATCTCCCTGGCCAGCGCCATCTGCGGATCGCCTATAACCTCGATACGGTCATGAGCCAGAGGCCAGGCCTGACGGATAGCTTCTTCTATGAGGGAAGCCCCTCCCCCGACCAGGAATACCCGGTTAACGTTCCTGAAGGCCGTCAGCTCACTGGTGACACGCGCCCCCAGGGAAGTGATTGCCTCTGTTATTTTGTTCCGAACCTCGTCAATTTTACCGGCATCGTTGATCACACGCTGCAGATACTGACGATCATTGCGGTTGCGGATGACAGTGTCAGCGATGAGGGCGCTGGTTTCGCTGTCTGCCGCACGCAGCGCGCCTGCAGCTGCGCGGGTGACCTGTGACACGCCGACAGACGGATTACCGTGCACCGCACTGATATCATCAAACTGGCCGACAATCACACCGGCATCGAGCGTGGTACCACCGAGATCGATAATCAGGGTGGTCTCAGCGGGGCCGGGTTTCAGCTCCGCGAGACGGGAGAACGCCGCCGGTAGTGATTCCGGCATCACCTTCACGTCCGTTACGGTAAATGCCCTGCCCTTATTCAGAACCAGCTCACGCATCAGGTTTTCCCGTTTGCGTCGTATGTTCTCCTCGTTCCGCTGGCAGTCCCCGTCGTAATACTCACTCAGGGGCAGCGTCACGGTCAGGCTCACCGGCTGCGGCTCCAGTCCGCTGTTCAGCAGCGCATGATGCACGGCCAGCAGGTTGAGATCACCGTACTGATATTCCACGTTTGTTGTCGGGATGGCATCCCGGCTGACGCTGTCCCAGGTGTATTTCAGCGTACCCACCTGATAGTTGAACGTTGCCGCACTGAATTCCGCCACTTTCCAGCCATGCCGGAAGGAGTTCGCAGAAACCCGGGTCTGAAGCTCATCTCCTTCAAACCATGCCAGCTTAACATTAGTTGAACCATCATCGCAGTAAATATTCATCAATATGCTCCGTTAATTACACTCAATTTGATACCAATTATAAGAGCAAAATGAAAAAATCAAAGTGATATTTCTCAATATGAGCAATATAAAGATATCAAAATGATTAAATCAAGCATTTTGAACACCTTTATTTACTCAAAATGTTCTTAAGGCATGCGATCTGGATTATCGTCACGCTGTTAAATATGTCGCGGTAGGGATACCCGTTACCGGATACCCCCCGCACAGATCCCGGCGTGCGCGATTTACGCACCGGGCTCCTGCCTCGGGTGTCTGGCGGTGAACCGCTCCACAGGCCATGGATGAAGAACCCGAACCCTTGGTAGCCATGCGGCTGCCAGTTTGTTTGCTTTCGTCCAGGTCGTATCATCCTTCTGGCTCCTGCGCCTGAGCGCCCGGCGCCAGAGGTTTGTTACGTGTGTCCTGAACTTCTGCATGGTGGGGAAGTTGCCCGGTACCGAGTGATAGTTCAGGTATCCCTGAACCACTCTCCTGAGCCATTTTCCCTGTTCGGGGATTGAGTAATGCCAGCGCCTTCGCAGACCGTCTTTGATGGCTTTCAGAGTTGCCGTCATCCGATCCCGGCGGGTCTTTCGTATCAGCATGAACCTGCCGTTGCGATCTTTCCCGCTGATGTGCGTGAACCCGAGGAAGTTGAACGTTTCTGGTTTGCCTTTTCCCCTGATGGCACGGTTTTCGGCAGCGAAGCGGCCGAACTCCATCAGACGGGTTTTCTCCGGGTGAACCGTGAGTCCGAACTCCCTCAGTCTGCGCTGCATGGCTATACGGAAGCGCCGGGCATCGTATCGTTTGTCGAACCCGATGACGATGTCATCGGCGTATCTGACCATTACCACATTGCCTGTGGCATAGCGACGTCGCCACTGATGCGCCCACAGATCGAAGACGTAGTGGAGGTATATGTTTGCCAGCAGCGGTGAGATGACCGCACCCTGTGGGGTGCCTTCCTCCGTTGCTCGCCATTGACCCTCCTCCGACGTCCCGGCTGTGAGCCACTTACGTATGAGCCTGATTACCCTCCGGTCGCCGATCCGATGCTCTGTGAACCTGATCAGCCATTCGTGGCTCACCCTGTCAAAGAACTGACTGATGTCGGCATCCAGTACCCAGTTTACGTTAGTGCGTACCAGCCCTGTGGCCAGTGCGTCCAGTGCATCGTGCTGGCTTCGCCCGGGTCTGAACCCGTATGAGAACCCCATAAAGTCGTTTTCATAGACTGCGTTCAGGATTTTCACCAGCGCATACTGGACGATCTTGTCCTCCAGCGAGGCGATGCCGAGCGGGCGTTGTTTTCCATCCGCTTTTGGGATGTAGTGACGCCTGCCGGGCTGCGCCCTGTAGCTGCCCTGATGTAGCCTCCGGTGCAGATCTGTTATGTTGTTCTTCATGTTTCCGGCGTAGTCCATCCACCTGATGCCATCCACTCCGGCGGCCGCTTTCCTGCTCAGGGAGAGGAATGCGGCTTCCAGTGCTTCGACTGTCAGCAGGTGGAACAATGCTGTAAACCGTTCTTTCTTCCGCTGCTTCGCAGCTTCCCGCACGCGTGACAGCCTCTGTGACATGCTTTCCCGGCTCTGTGTCCGGCGCATGTGTGGCTGTTCCACGTTCCCCTTGGCCCCGCTCCTTCGCTCCACTGACTCCGCTCCTTTCGGGTTGTTCGCCTGCTTCGCCGCTACTATGAGCGAGTCCGACTTCTCCTCTCCGTACATCACCGGCTATGACTCCTCGTCTTCCCGGTGCGGGCCATCTCCGACACTGGCAGATGGTCAGAGGGGAGATCTCCCGGTTCCCGCGTAGAGATCGTATTGACATGCCAGGGTCTCAGACCCCGCCGGGTCCATGTGGCACTCGCAGTATCGCACCCTATGATGTTGCCTTCCGTTAACAGTACAACGTCGGCACCCGGTAATTTAATATACATTTCGTGGCTCAATGGCTGGCCTGTCAACACCCCTGTCAACGCTTCGCCCCATACCTCGCGGTATGCAACGCATGACTCGGGGACCTTGTGGATTGCTGGTCCTTCAATGGTCGGGGACTTTCACCCCTTGATCTCTACCGGTCTCCCGGCGCACACTGTATGTATAACCAGTAAAATTAGAGTGTCAGGAGGAAAGATGAAGCTACAACTTTTCAGCACCGGGAAAGAACTCCCGCCACAGGCCCATCCATTGTTTGCCGATCTGGCCAGCTGCGGTTTTCCCAGCCCAGCTGCTGACTATGTCGAGTCCGATCTGGATCTCCATGATTACTGCATACGGCATCCGAGCGCGACGTACTACCTGCGTGCCAGCGGAGACAGCATGGCCGACGGCAGTCTGTACAATGGCGATCTGCTGGTTGTGGACAGTGCTGAAAAGCCGCGGCACGGCGATATCGTTGTCGCCAGCGTACAGGGGGAGTTTACGGTTAAACGGCTTCTGCTGACGCCTCGACTGACGCTGCAGCCCATGAATGCCTCCTGGTCGCCGATTTATCCTGACCCCGACGAGCTGGATATCTTTGGCGTCGTCACGCATATCATCCACCGCCCGAGGGAGATGTACTGATGTTTGCCCTGGCCGATGTGAACAGCTTCTATGCCAGCTGTGAACGTGTTTTCCGACCGGATTTGAAAGGAAAGCCGATAGTCGTCCTGAGCAACAACGACGGGAACGTAATCGCTCGCAGTGCCGAGGCGAAGCCCTGGATCAAAATGGGAACTCCGTGGTTTCAGATAAAAAACGAAAGATACCCGGAAAAAATATATGCGTTTTCAAGTAATTATGAACTTTACGCCTCGATGTCGGCGCGCGTGATGAACTGCCTGGAGGAACTGGCCCCCAGGGTGGAACAGTATTCCATTGATAAGAGTAAGTTGTATAGTGCGGACGCCTAAGCTATTGAGTTCTATCTATGGACATTGTTAAGCGTCCCAGGGGCGTTGAATGGCGACGCTAGAGCGCATTCATTTCGTGCCCCATTACCTCGTGCGCAGAGAGAACGCCGTCGCATACTCCCCCAGTAGCAGCCGGCCATCCATTGAGGGCTTGCCCCAAATCTTTTGGGCAGACTATGCACCTTGGAGGGAGGCAAACCTGTGGGCAGTGGAGCGAGCAACGACTGGTGACGCTTCTCTTAAGACCGTTGCCAGTAACATGAATGGCCTTCTCAATTACGCTAAATTTCTTGAATCTCGTGATTTGCAGTGGTTCGAGTTTCCCGCTCGCAAAGCTGACCGCTGCCTGGTGCTATACCGAGGGGCGTTGATCAAGATGCGCGATGCCGGCCAGATCGGCCCATCCACGGCGTCTGAGTACATGCGCAATTGCATCATGTTCTATCGGTGGGTAAGGCATAGGGAGCTTCTTTCTCCACACGTCCAGCTGTGGCGGGAAAAACCCTACGTCGTTAAATACTTCGACCGGGTGGGGTTCGAGCGAACGATCAGCGGAACCACCACCGACCTCAGCATCCCGAACCGTAAGCGCCCAGGCCAAACGCTTGAAGATGGGCTGTTGCCAGTCTCGGAGACCGATCGCGATGCAATTCTGGATTTCGCCGCAGAGAACGCCACGCCCGAGCTCTACCTCATGTTGGCCCTTGGATTTTTTACCGGGATGCGGCTCGGCAGCATCTGTGATCTCAAGATTCAGTCTCTGGAGCGCGCCGCCCCCGACCCTTCCGCTGAAGGGCTTCTACGCCTTGCAGTTGGTCCAGGCGCAGCTCCGCCAGTGCACACGAAATTCGGTGTGACTGGCCAGGTCTGGATACCCGAAGCGTTGCGTGATGAATTGCTGGAATATGCCAAAGGCTGGCGGAGGATGGAACGAGAGGCGAAAGCCTCGCCCGAGAATCGTGATTTGCTGTTCTTGACCCGCTTTGGTAACGCCTATGGCAGGCGCGGCACCGATCAGTCATCTGCTGTGAATGTTGAGATGTCCGAGTTTCGAAAACGGGGCGTCAAAGCAGAACTACAGGTGCTCCGTAAATTCCGCTTCCATCAGTCGCGCTGCACCTTCGGTACCGAATTGGCACGTCTGGCGCTATCGGCTTGTGCCGATGTCGCTATTGTAATTGCGACGGTCAGCGACGCGTTGCTCCATGGGCCTAACTCTGAAGCCACCACCTTCAAATACATCCGATTCGTACAGGCACTGCCGATCAAACAAGCCCTCTCAAATAGCTTCATGGCGGCATTTAGCGGGATCGGCGCTGGGGCGCGGCACGATGGATAGTTCCGAATTCGACCTCACTTTCCCGATGCTTGAGTATGGGGCCACTGAAACGCCCTGGGACCTCCGGCCGCTGCTGTTTCGCGGAGGTGCAGCAGCAAAGGTGAAGCATGTGGGCCGCCAGATCGCGCAGGGCGAACTCGGCAGTCCCTTGCCGGAACGTTTCGAGCTGGTGACGCAGCTGCATGAGCACATGACTGACGACCTTGCTGGTGGCGGAAGTCGCTTCTCGGTGCAGAACAAGATCAGTGCATTGCGCCGATTCTTTGCCTGGATCGATTCAGAAAACGTGAATCTCAGTCTCGAGACGGCGGCCGACACGTTCATTCGTTGGACCGATCACTTGCTCCAGCGTCATCGAGTCGAACGCAATTTCAGCGATGGGTCCCTGTACGATCTCACCAGGCTCACGGCGACGATGCTGGACCGAGCATTGGACCGCCAAGCAAGCCTGAGCAAGAGCACACGTATTCGCAAGCCGCGCGGCAAAGGCAAGGTACATACGAGCAAAGCGGACAAGCAGAATCTGCAAAACACCTTCGCATTCGGACACCTTCTAGCTGACGTATGCGAGGCATTGACCTGGAGGGGGACAATGGCCCCCCTCCCAGTTTGTATTTCGTTACGCACCGGCCAAGTGCTGGAACTATGGTCGGGATTGCAGAGCCCCGAGAAAGTAGCGGCCCGCCGTACCAGGCCGCAAAACCAAGCGCAAATCGAAGCATCCCTGGCGGCGCGTGCCGCCCACGATGCAGATCGGACACTGCGGACCCGTTTCCCCATCGTCAATTTACGGATCGAGAGTGAATTGCTGATGTTCATCGCCCAGACCGGTCTGAACCTCCAGCAAGCACATACCCTGCGGGTTGAGCAGTTTCATTACACCAGCCACATAGACGGCTACCAGGTACGTACCTACAAAAATCGACGGGAAGGAGAAGTGCTATTCGAGATCTTTGCCAGTTATCGAGAGTGGTTCGAGCGCTATCTCGAATGGCGTTCCGAATGGTTTCCCAATGAGCCGGATGGTTTGCTCTTTCCGCTTATACGTAGCGGGGGACGAATCCTAGAAGAGGCGACGCAGTTCACGAACGTTACGCGCATCTGCCGCGAGCTTGGCATACCGATAGTGAGACCGCGAAAACTGCGCGGGACGCGCATCAACTGGTTGCTTCGGGAGTCCCAGAATCCCCAACAGGTTGCGGAGTTGGCCCAGCATACGGTGCAAACGCTGATACGCGTATATGCCGACCCCCATCCGCAGATCGCTATGGTGGAAATTACGCGCTTCCATCAGCAAACCGATCCGTCCCTTTCACCTCCTGCTCCTGGTAGATGTGTATCGGCCACACCTGAACCAGTGGGCACGATGCCGAAGAATGGTCCGCGACCCGACTGCATCAATGCTGCCGGTTGCCTGTTCTGTACCCAGCACCGGGATATCGAAAGTGAGGATCATGTGTGGTCTCTCGGTAGCTTGCGCCACCTCAAATCGCTTGAACTGGCACGCTACCGCCCATCCAGTTCGGGTAAGCACCTGACGACAGAGCATCCGGCCCTGCTGGTGATCGATCGGCTGACGGCCAAACTGCGCTTCTTCGAAGAAAGTAGCGAGGTCCGCAGGCTTTGGGTCGAAGAAGCCAGAGCGCGCATAAGTGAAGGTGACTACCACCCGGCCTGGGATGGCTTCATCCGATTGGCAGAACTGCGACAAAGATCAGCATGACGAAAAATATTCTTTCCGAACTTGGCCTCGGCATCGACTCGCCCCTAGCGATTCCTGATGCGCCGAACTACCGTCCGCCGTGCTGGCCACCGCAGCGTGATTGGCCGGTCATCATAGATGCCGCTGGCCAGGTGGTGAGCCGTTGGGGCGATGCCATTTGGCGGCTCGACCCATGGGCGGGAAAACGGCTCACTCTCAATTTCGGCGATGGCCCAGCTAAGAAATATGTCGCCGCGATCGATCCTGCGAACGCCGATTTATTGCGGACCGTAATCGGCTGGTGGCTATACGGCCCCAATGGAGCCCGTGGATACCGAGGCCTGAAAACGCGCTTCGACCAGATGCGTCGGCTGTTCGTCTTGTGCACTCAAGAAGGCATTCTCGCATCCGAACTGAGTCATTTTCCGCGCGTTGCCGACCGTCTCCCGGAGGTGCTCCAGGCTTCCCGGTCCGGTGAGTTCTTGGCATTGCTGCACGAACTGTACGAGCGGCGGGATGCGCTGGGGTTCACCTTGTTGGATCGCGCAGGGTTGGCACGCCTCGCAGCGGCCATGCCCGACCACCAGAAGCTCCAGACCCCCTATATCCCGCCCCGCATTTGGCACTATCAAATCACACGCTTGCGCGAATGCCTGGATGACTTTTTGGCGCATCGAGGCCAAGTCGAGGAGTGCTTCCGCTTCTGTCTGGCTGCCTATCGGCACAACTCTGCCAGTCTCCAAGGACAACGCAGGCCACAATCGTTCTATCCGTTTCAGTGGCCGTCGGATGGATCAAACGGAAAGTGGACTGGGCGGCAGTACTACGGCCCATTCATCGACACCGCGCATCGGTTTGGCATGGTGGAACTATTTCGTCGCTGGCTGGGAGTGAGCGACGACGAAATTCGCATTCAAACTCTGAGTCGCTACCTCAACCTCGTGAGTCGATCTGGACTGTGCTATCTGCTGAACTTCAGCCTCATGCGAGTCGAAGAGGCTTGGAACCTGCGCGCCGATTGCTTGCACATAGAACGTGATCCGCAGTTTGGCGACATCCATGTATTGTGCGGACGAACGACCAAGACGATGTCGGATTCTGAGGCACTTTGGGTGACGTCCCCGTCAGCTCAGGTGGCAGTTGAAGCCATGCGTGTGGTCGCAGACCTCCGCGCAGAATGCGACTCTCCCCCCGGCGAGGCCTCGGTGCCGGATGATCCGGCCAAGCGCTATCTGCTTGATTATTGCCTTGAACCGTGGGGAACGAAGTTCACCAAGATCAACCGCACGATTCGGCCATCGATTCCGAGCTATGCCCATGTGCTTCAGTGGTTCGACAAGCTGTTCGACCGTGAGCAATTGCGCATTACGCCGGAAGATTTCGAATTGGCTCGGTTGGTGACGCCGACGCTGACCGACGAGTTTGCGGTCGGCAAAATCTGGCCGTTGGCCTGGCATCAACTCCGACGAACCGGCGCAGTGAATATGCAGGCATCCGGGCTGGTCAGCGACGCTTCATTGCAGTTTCAGCTAAAGCACGTCGCCAGAGCGATGAGTCTCTACTACGGGCAAAACCATTCCAGGGTACGGCTGGAAGAGAAGGCCCATACCTACTACGTCCGCACCATGTACGAAACTTTGGGTAGGCAGCTGCAACAGCTGACGAGCAACCGATTCGTCAGCCCCCACGGCGAGAAGCGAAAATCTGAGATTGTCCGCCTAATCTCAGCCTCTGATGCTAAGAAAGCGATCAATCTGGCTAAGAAGGGGACGGTCACTCATCGACCGATTTTGCTGGGCATCTGCACGAGCCGTACCCCCTGTCCCTATGGGGGCATCGACAATATCGCTCGCTGCGGAGGGGGCGACTCCCCCGGAGAAACCAAACCATGTGCGGACGTTCTCTATGACCCCGAGCAACTCGACGAAGTCGAAGTGTTGGAGGCGGTATTGGATGAGCGCCTGGCCGCTGCCGAGGTAGACAGTCCGCTAAGGACTTCGTTGGAAGCCCAGAAACGTAGTGTGGAGAATTATCGCCATGTCATCCGGCAAACATGAATCCGCTGACCCGGCTAAGCGAATGAGTGCCGGCGAGCAGTATCGCGCAGCGTTCGAGCGGCTGAAGAGCAACAAGCCCGAACGACTGCCGAAGGGGACGCCCGTAAGTCAGAACAACGTTGCCAAGGAGGCCGGCAGCGACCCCTCTGCACTGAAAAAAGCTCGTTTCCCCCTACTGATCGCTGAGATCCAAAAGTACGTGGAAGGACACGCTGAGCAACGTCCGCCATCAGTGCGCCAAGTCAGCTTATTAGCCCGCAGAAAAAATCGTGGACTTCGAGAACGGATCGAGGAAATCACGCAGCAGCGTGACCACCTAGCCAGCCTACTCAGTGAGGCCGACGCCACCATTCTTGAGCTGTACGACCGTATTGCGGACTTGGAGCGCCAACTGCCGGCCTCCAATGTGCTTCCTCTTGATCCGCGAGGCCACAAAAAACTTTGAAACGGAGAGCTCGCAATATTCGAAAGAAACACAGCCATGCCCGACCAGCCCGGCATGAAACGTCGGGCTAGCCGCCGAAGAGCTTCTTGCGTTGCGCGGTCCGCTCCCGGCGTAGATTCTCGTAGGCAGTTCGGCGTTTAGTCGCGTTTTTGATTAATTCCAGGACCTGGGCGATATCGCCGAGCAACTCCTCACGCGCGGGAAGCGGTAGTTGGCGCTCGCCTGGGGTGTCGTGGGCCTCGGTAGCTTCGCAGGCCCGCGCATACACTGCCAGCAACTGCTCCCACTCCTCTGCGGGGTGGCCAATGACAGCACCAAATGCTTCTACGCTCACCACATCGCTGAACGGCTGGACGGTATTGTTCAAAAAAACCTCGCGTATGGCGCGCTCGACAGTGCCTCGGAGGCTTGAGTATCCCGATGCGATTTGCCGCTCAAGCTCATCATCCGGGTCGCTGCCGACCGGAACGTTCAGTGCTTTCGCACGACTTTCGAGATCGGCCAGGCGGGCCTTGGTGTCCATCGTCGTCCACGTCAGCCCCTCGCTCACTAGTCCCGGCGACTCGTCCCAACCGATGGTCTTGTAGCTGGCCGAGCGATCAGCGCGCTGAAGCGCCATCGCGAGCTCGGTCAGGAACACCGCATCATGGGTGAACACCAGCACTTGGCGGGTCTCAGCCAGCGCTACCAAACGCCGAGCTATGGCCCGACGATATACGTGATCCAGCGACGTAGACGGATCGTCGAAAATAACGGTCGAAGTATGTGGCAGGGATTCGAGCTCGGCGAGGAACATAGCCATCCCCAACGCGCGCTGCTCGCCCTCTGACAGCACCTTGGAGGCTTTCGCCGTGATTTCCTGCAGGCGCAGCGTGACCTTGGTCACCCCCAGCTCTGTGCGCCCGCTCAGGTCGGGTTGCACCCGTCGCTTATAGCCCAGGGCTTTCAACTCAGCATTCATAGAAGCGGCCAGAGCCTCGGTCACATGCGTCGCCGCCAGGGACGTCAGTTTGCGTGACACTGCCGCTGGGTTGAGGGCGGCATGGCAGCGGCTCAATGTGGCATGGACCTGACTGTCCTGAACAAAGCGCTCCACCGCGCCAAGCTGGTTGGCGAGGCGTTGTCGGGCTTCTAGCTCTGCCAGTTCTTGGGTCAGCGCCAAGCGTAGAGCGGGATCGGCAGAGGTCCGCAGGGTATTGGCGTCGACTCGGAGCGAAGCAGCTTTGGCGGCGAAGAGACTATCGAGGTTTGCTTCGATAGGAAGCGGTTCTGACTCGGGGGACCAGTTTCCAGTTTGCAGGGCTTGGCTAACCCAAGTATGCCGGGCGGTCCAGACCGATGCCGCTGCGGTGATGGCAGCGTGTAGGTCGGGCAGTCGCTCCTCCACGTCAGCCCGTGTTGGCACATCCAGAACGTTTAGATCGACAGCCTGCACCTTCCCTAGAGCGTTCATGCGCGCAAGCGTGGCGGCTTGCGCATCCGCCGTGGCGCTGTCGGCGACAAATGCCGCGAAACGCCGCATGCGCTCCGAGGCATCCGTTGAATAAGGTTGCTGGCAGAGTACGCAGTAAGCGTCCGGTTCCAGGTGCGGGAAGGGATGTTCAGGGTATGCCGTCTGCTGAGAGAAAGCCTCAGCGGCTCGGTACATCGTTTGCCAGAGTTCAGCTCCTGTGCCTTCCAGCAGCGTGGCGGTGGGTGAGGACGTTACCGGCAACTCCATGGCGTTCAGTGTGTCTCGATCCTGAAGACGCGCTTGCGCCAGTTGCATGGCGAGATGCGCGGTTTTTTCCGTTGTAATCAGTTCCTTTGCCCGTGCTATGGCACGATCATTCACCCAGCGCTGGACTTCCTCGGCTCGACGCTGCGCCTGGTCCAAGCGTGTCGCCAAACGTTCCAAGGCCAGCGCCTGCGGCACAGGATCGCTTTCCAGTAATGTCCGCTTCAGAAACTCCAGTCGCCGGAGTTCATCGTCACCGACCGTCCCTAATCGAGCAAGCACGGCGCGGTCCGAGTCCCCACCTAATTTGGCGATGTAGCGGCCGACTTCGGTGTCACCCTTCAGCGGTTCGAATTGCCGGGTATCCAGAGCCAAGGCATTGCGTTCGGTCCCAATCCGTGCCTGTAAATCACGCTGAAGTAGGACCAGGCGCGTCAGATGAGTGAGTCCGTAGGGCTGAAATGCAGGGGTCCCTTCCGCGTCGATGTAGTCATTGGCACAGGCCGCGTCGTAGACCGAGACCGAACTCAAATGCAAATGGGCCGGCCCGTTCTGGACCCAACGTGCGGTTTCCGGAGTGCCATCCACCAAAATGGCGAAATCTGCTGATGGCAGTCTAGCTGGGATTGCCGCCCCAAAAGCGTCGGGCAGGACCTCCACCCGATGCCGAGCGTTGCAGGCATTCTTGAAGACGCGGGCGTAGCCGGATTTGCCGGCGCCGTTATGACCAAAGAAAATGGTCATGCCCTCCGGTGCGAGGTCAAAGGCACGACCGGACGGGAAGCCGTTTACCTGGTCTAGCCCCGAGACACCCACCAACCGCACGGTTGCGCCACTTCCGGCGCCTGGTACGTCGTCCAGCGTGAATGGCCGTGCTCCCCCCGTGGTTGCGTCTTCCCGTTCTTGCTCGCGAACCATTCGCAGAATGGTCTCGATGTCATCTTGGGTTAGTTCGGCCCGGGCAAATATCCGGCGCAGTGCTTCCTGCTGCCAGGGTCTGAGTCCGCCGGCCCACCCAATAATCTCGTCCAACAATGGCATATCCGTCTCCTTTCCAGATCCGCCGATTAAAGGCCGCGCCCAGTTGGATGGCAAGTGGCCAGCGCCTTCGAGGTGCTTCGCCGTGTTCCGTTTGCCTGCCTTCCTGACCGCCACCCTAGTGGCTTGTCCGGTCGTGACGCTACACGGGCAGAATTTCTGCATGCTGGCCAGTATCAAGCCGCTCTAAAGTCCGCTACCGGAAAGCGCTGTTTAGCGGTGAGAGACGGGGAAAGTGCGGAAGCTACTACCGACGCAAGCGATGTGGTGAGCAGTCCTCAGGTATGTGCGAAATTGCACTCCTCTTGACCACCAATTTGGGTTGGCGTTGACCACGGATTGCGTTCAACTTGACCAGGGCGTGTCACTGTCACGACCGTCAGAGAACGGCCAAAAACGGACACCGCCAACCCGTTGGAAAAAAAACTGAGCGTTGCTTTCCGTTAAGTTTGGTAGTTGCAAGCCCCGTTCAGGAAGAATTGCTCGATCAACGCCGCCATACCTGCGCGTGCGATACGGCCGCGGCGCTCGGCGTCTACCAGGCCGAAGATCAAGGAGGAGAAGATTTCGGTAAGCGCCGGGGCACCGATATCGATACGGAATACGCCCAGTTTTTGCCCGCGGAGAAAGAACTCGTCCAGCGTTTCCGAGTAAGGCAGCCATCGGCAGCCGCCTGCATCTAAATCAAACGTGTCCGGGCGCCACTGGAATGAGAGGAATACCAACAACTCCCTGTGAATCAAATGGCCTTCGATCAGACGATGCAATGCGTCCAAGGGCGCCGCCTCAAGATCGGCATCGGCAATGACCCTATAAATAACCACCGAACCATGATTCAGAAGCATCTCGATCAGGTTGTCGCGGGTGCCGCAAAACCTGTTGAGCGTCGCCTTGCTGACCCCCGCTGCCTGGGCTATTTCTTTGAACGTGGCTCGCGGGTGGTCAACGATGGCGATCGCCAGGGCCTTCAGCAATTTCTCATCGGCAGCAGTTAAGGCAATGCTGATCAAGGTCCACCGTTGTCGCTTCTCAAACGTTATCCGCAGATGAAGCAGCAGACCCTGGCAATGGCCGCAGATCAAAACAACGGATTCGAGCAGTCGCGCAAGCCCACCCGACGTGAAGAGTTCTTGCGGACCATGGAGACAATAGTGCCTTGGGCCGCCCTGTGCCAGGTGATAGAGCCGCACTACCCCAAGGCCGGCAACGGCCGCCCGCCCATTGGCCTAGAGCGCATGCTGCGCATCCATTTCCTGCAGCACTGGTTCAACCTGGCCGATCTGGCGTGCGAGGAGGCTCTGTATGACAGTGCCAGTCTGCGCCGCTTTGCGGGCATTGACCTGGGTCGTGAACGGGTGCCCGATGCCACCACGCTGCTGAAGTTTCGCAAACTGCTCCATGAGCACAAACTGGGCGAAGCCCTGTTTGCCAAGGTAGGCCAGCAATTGCAGGAGCGCGGCTTGAAGGTCAATACCGGCACCATCGTGGATGCCACCATCATCGCCGCGCCCAGTTCTACCAAGAACGCCGACAAGGCGCGCGACCCCGACATGCACCAGACCCGCAAAGGCCAGCAATGGTATTTCGGCATGAAGCTGCACATTGGGGTGGACAGCCAAAGCGGGCTGGCGCACAGCGCCGTGGTGACGGCGGCCAACGTGCACGACAAACACCCACTGCCCGATCTGCTGCATGGCAATGAGCGACGCGTGTACGGCGACTCGGCCTATGCCAGCCAGAAAACACTGATAGCGAGCAAAGCCCCCAGGGCCAAGGACTTCACCAACCAGCGCACCCGCCGTGCGGGCGAGGTGGACGAAGTTCAGCGGGCCAAGAACCGCAACAAGTCACGGGTGCGCGCTCGGGTCGAGCATGTCTTTGCGGTGGTAAAGCGCCTGTGGGGATTCACCAAGGTGCGCTATCGCGGGCTGCAAAAGAACGCCACGCGTGCGTTCACGGCCTTGGCGCTGGCCAACATCTACCTTGCCCGAGGGCGCCTGCAGGGACAGGTGCGCCCGTAAGGGTCCGAAAGGGGCTCAAAGGCTCCCGAAACAGGCCCTGTGGGGCAAAGCACAGTATCTTTGCGGGCCATTTGGCATTCAAATGGCTGTGCGATGGATATGACGTTACTTGTTCAGCATTGCCTTAAATCCATCGGTCACTCTTTATCTATCGCGGGCAGATGCGGGTATTTTGCCTAGAACACTCATTTTTCTCAAAGAGGATACTAGCTTTGTTCACACCAAAATCAAATGAGTCAATATTGACTTATTTGATTTTTGCGTGGATCATGCGCGGCTTCGACTACGTACTGGCTTCGCGCTTGGGTGAGATATGAACAAATTCCGCGAATGGATCACTTTTTCCGTGATCTCCTATTTGATCGCCGTGACCCTGGTTGGCTGCGACAAGCCCGAAGAGCAACGGGAAGAGGCGCCAGCGCGTGAAGTCGATGTGCTCAGCGTGAAGACCGAGCCCTTCACAGTGTTCGCCGAGCTACCAGGGCGCATCGAGCCGGTGCGTGTCGCCGAGGTGCGCGCGCGGGTGGCGGGGATCGTGCTCAAGCGCACCTTCGAGGAAGGGGCCGACGTGAAGGCCGGTGACGTGCTGTTCCAGATCGACCCTGCGCCGTTCAAGGCGGCCCTGTCGCGGGCGGAAGGTGAACTGGCTCGCGCCGAGGCGCAGCTGTTCCAGGCTCAGGCGATGGTTCGCCGTTACGAACCACTGGTGAAGATCGACGCCGTCAGCCAGCAGGATTTCGACAACGCCATGGCCGCTCTGCAGAGCGCCCAGGCCGACAAGCGCTCGGCCCAGGCCAATGTCGAAACTGCCCGCCTGGACCTGGGTTATGCCGAGGTTCGCGCCCCCATCGCCGGGCGTATCGGTCGCGCCCAGGTCACCGAAGGGGCTCTGGTAGGCCAGGGCGAAGCCACGCTGCTGGCACGTATCCAGCAACTCGATCCGGTGTACGCCGACTTCACCCAGCCTGCTGCCGATGCCCTGCGCCTGCGCGCGGCAATCGCCGAGGGCAAGGTTGCCGGTGCGAGCGACCAGCCGCTGTCGCTGCGTGTCGACGGTACCGATATCGAGCGCAAGGGCACGCTGCTGTTCACCGATATCTCGGTGGATCGCAGCACCGGGCAGATCGCCCTGCGAGGCCAGTTCGACAACCCCGAGGGCGTGCTGCTGCCGGGTATGTACGTGCGTGTGCGCACACCGCAAGGGCTCGACCAGAACGCCATCCTGGTGCCGCAACGTGCCGTGCAGCGTTCGGCTGACGGCCAGGCCAGCGTGATGCTGCTGGGGGAGGGCGATACCGTCGAGGCGCGCCAGGTCACCACCGGTGCCATGCAGGGCTCGCGCTGGCAAATCAGCGAGGGCCTGCAGGTCGGCGACAAGGTGATCACCAGCTCGCTGGCGGCTATCCGTCCGGGCGCCAAGGTCATCCCCCGCGAGCAAGATGCCGCCGAAGCCGCTCCACAGTCCCAGGTGCAGTAAGCCGGAGAACCTCTCATGTCCCTGTTTTTCATCCGGCGCCCCAATTTCGCCTGGGTAGTCGCCCTGTTCATCTCGCTGGGTGGCCTGCTGGCCATCCCGTTCCTGCCGGTGGCGCAGTACCCCAACGTGGCGCCGCCGCAGATCACCGTGACCGCCACCTATCCCGGCGCTTCGGCGCAGGTGCTCACCGACTCGGTGACCAGCGTCATCGAGGAAGAACTCAACGGCGCCAAGAACCTGCTGTACTTCGAGTCCACCAGCAACGCCAACGGCATCGCCGAGATCACCGTCACCTTCCAGCCAGGGACCGACCCCGAACTGGCCCAGGTTGACGTGCAGAACCGTCTGAAGAAGGCCGAGGCACGCATGCCGCAGGCCGTGCTGACGCTCGGCATCCAGACCGAGCAGGCCACCGCCGGCTTCCTGCTGATCTATGCGCTGAGCTACACCGATGGCGACAAGGACGCCAACGTCACGGCGCTGGCCGATTACGCCGCGCGCAACATCAACAACGAAATCCGTCGCGTGAACGGCGTCGGCAAGCTGCAGTTCTTCGCCTCCGAGGCGGCCATGCGCGTGTGGATCGATCCGCAGAAGCTGGTCGGCTACGGCCTATCCATCGATGACGTGAACAACGCCATCCGCGCGCAGAACGTGCAGGTGCCGGCCGGTGCCTTCGGCAGCACGCCGGGTTCCAGCGAGCAGGAGCTGACGGCGACCCTGGCGGTCAAGGGTACCCTGGACAACCCGCAGGAATTCGCCGCCATCGTGCTGCGTGCCAACCAGGACGGCTCGCGCCTGACCCTGGGCGACGTGGCGCGCATCGAGGTCGGCAGCCAGGACTACAACTTCGGCTCGCGCCAGGACGGCAAGCCCGCCGTTGCCGCCGCCGTGCAGCTGTCGCCCGGTGCCAACGCGATCCAGACCGCCGAGGCGGTCAAGCAGCGTCTGACCGAGCTGTCGGCCAACTTCCCGGACAACGTCGAGTTCTCCGTGCCGTACGACACCTCGCGCTTCGTCGACGTGGCGATCGACAAGGTCATCATGACCCTCATCGAGGCCATGGTGCTGGTGTTCCTGGTGATGTTCCTGTTCCTGCAGAACGTGCGCTACACCCTGATCCCGTCCATCGTCGTGCCGGTGTGTCTGCTCGGTACGCTGACCTTCATGTACCTGCTTGGCTTCTCGGTGAACATGATGACCATGTTCGGCATGGTGCTGGCCATCGGCATCCTGGTGGACGACGCCATCGTGGTGGTGGAGAACGTCGAGCGGATCATGGCCGAGGAAGGCCTGGCGCCGGTGCCGGCGACCATCAAGGCGATGGGGCAGGTGTCCGGGGCGATCATCGGTATCACCCTGGTGCTGTCGGCGGTGTTCCTGCCGCTGGCCTTCATGGCCGGCTCGGTGGGGGTGATCTACCAGCAGTTCTCGCTGTCGCTGGCGGTGTCGATCCTGTTCTCGGGCTTCCTCGCGCTGACCTTCACCCCGGCGCTGTGCGCCACGCTGCTCAAACCGATCCCCGAAGGCCATCACGAGAAGACCGGTTTCTTCGGCTGGTTCAACCGCAAGTTCACCGCCCTGACCGGCCGCTACACCAAACTCAACGGCAAGCTGGTGCCGCGCGCCGGGCGGGTGATGTTCATCTACCTGGGCGTGGTGGTGCTGATGGGTTTCTTCTACCTGCGCCTGCCGGAATCCTTCGTGCCGGTGGAAGACCAGGGCTACATGATCGTCGACATCCAGTTGCCGCCAGGCGCCACCCGTGAGCGCACCTCGGCCACGGGTGAGGAGCTGGAAGAGTTTCTGATGGCCCGCGAGGCCGTGCAGACGTCCTTCCTGGTCCTCGGCTTCAGCTTCTCCGGCATGGGTGAGAACGCGGCCATTGCCTTCCCGCTGCTCAAGGACTGGTCCGAGCGAGATTCTTCGCAGTCGCCGGAAGCCGAGTCGGCTGCGGTCAACCAGCACTTCGCCAACCTCGATGACGGCGCGATCATGGCGGTGCCGCCACCGCCGGTCGAAGGCCTGGGCAACTCGGGTGGTTTCGCCCTGCGCCTGCAGGACCGCGCCGGCCTTGGCCGCGATGCCCTGTTGGCAGCGCGCGATGAAGTGCTGGGCAAGGTCAACGGCAATCCGAAGTTCCTCTACGCCATGATGGAAGGTCTGGCCGACGCGCCGCAGCTGCGCCTGGTGATCGACCGTGAGCAGGCGCGCACGCTGGGAGTCAGCTTCGAAGCGATCAGCAGCGCGCTGTCCACTGCGTTCGGCTCGTCGGTGATCAACGACTTCGCCAACGCCGGCCGCCAGCAGCGCGTGGTGGTACAGGCCGAACAGGCCGAGCGCATGACACCGGAAAGCGTCCTGCGCCTGCATGTGCCCAACGACAGCGGCAGCCTGGTACCGCTGAGTGCTTTCGTCACCACGAGCTGGGAAGAAGGCCCGGTGCAGGTCGCGCGTTACAACGGTTACCCGTCGATCCGCATTGCCGGTGACGCCGCGCCCGGCGTGAGCACTGGCGAGGCGATGCTCGAACTGGAGCGCATCGCTGCCGAGCTGCCCGAAGGTATCGGTTACGAGTGGACCGGGCTGTCGTATCAGGAGCGGGTCGCCAGCGGGCAGGCGACGATGCTGTTCGCCCTGGCCATCACCGTGGTGTTCCTGCTGCTGGTGGCGCTCTACGAGAGCTGGGCGATCCCGCTGACGGTGATGCTGATCGTGCCGGTCGGCGCACTCGGCGCGGTACTGGCGGTGACTGCTATCGGCCTGCCCAACGACGTGTACTTCAAGGTCGGCCTGATCACCGTGATCGGCCTGGCGGCGAAGAACGCCATTCTCATCGTCGAGTTCGCCAAGGACCTGTGGGAAGACGGCTACTCGCTGCGCGATGCTGCTGTCGAAGCCGCGCGCCTGCGTTTCCGCCCGATCATCATGACCTCCATGGCGTTCATGCTCGGCGTGGTGCCGCTGGCCATCGCCACTGGCGCCGGCGCTGCGAGCCAGCGCGCACTGGGCACCGGGGTGCTGGGCGGGATGCTCAGCGCGACCATGCTCGGGGTGATCTTCGTGCCGATCTTCTTCGTCTGGGTGCTGTCGCTGCTGCGCACCAAACCTCAGCAAACCGACAACCATCCCCTGCATAAAGCGGAGTAATGCGATGACCTCTCACTTCATGCTCCGTCGCGCTCTGCTGCCCCTGGCCATCGCCGCCCTGGCGGGTTGTTCGCTGGCCCCGACCTACGAGCGCCCGCAGGCACCGGTCGCGTCGCACTGGCAAGCCGCCGACGCGGAGGGCACCCGTGCCCAGGCGCTGGACTGGCAGACCTTCATCGTCGATGCCGACTTGCGCCGCGCGGTGGATACGGCGCTGAGCAACAACCGCAGCCTGCGCCAGGCGCTGCTGGATATCGAAGCTGCGCGTGCCCAGTACCGCATCCAGCGTGCTGATCGCCTGCCTTCGATCAACGCCAATGCCAGCGGCAACCGCCAGCGCCTGCCTGCCGATCTGTCGCAGACCGGGCGCTCGGAAGTGACCAGCAACTATCAGGTCGGCCTCGGCCTCGCGGAGTACGAAGTCGACCTGTTCGGCCGCGTGCGCAACCTCTCCGAGGCCGCGCTGGAGACCTACCTGGCGACCGAGGAGGCGACCCGTGCCACGCAGATCAGCCTGGTTGCCGAGGTCATCCAGGCCTACCTGACCCGCGATGGTGCGCTACGCCGCATGGCCCTGGTCGAACAAACCCTGGACAGCCGCATGGCCTCGCTGGAGCTGGTCAGCCAGCGCCGTGCAGCGGGGGCCGCCACCGCCCTGGATTACCAGGAAGCGGTCGGCCTTGCCGAACAGGCTAGGGCCGAGCGCGAGAGCACCGAACGCCAGTTACGCCAGGCGGACAACGCCCTGGTCCTGTTGCTCGGCACGCCAGATGCCGCTCGCCTGCTGCCCGCGACGCCCCGCGACGACCTGATGGTGCTGCAGGACATCGCCCCCGGCACCAGCTCGGAACTGATCGAACGGCGCCCGGACATTCTCGCCAGCGAGCACCGCCTCAAGGCGCGCAATGCCGATATCGGTGCAGCTCGCGCCGCGTTCTTTCCCCGGATCAGCCTGACCGGTTCGGTGGGCAGCTCCAGTGCCGAGTTGTCCGGATTGTTCGATGGCGGCTCGCGGGCCTGGAGCTTTGCCCCGACGCTGTCGCTGCCGATCTTCGCCGGTGGCCGCAACCGCGCCAACCTGGACCTCGCCGAAGTGCGCCAGGACGCGGCGGTGGCCGACTACGAAGGCACCATCCAGACCGCCTTCCGCGAAGTGGCCGATGCCCTGGCCGCCACCGACACCCTGCGCCGCGAGGAGGCTGCCCGCCAGGCTCTGGCCGGTTCCAGCGAGGCTGCGATGGCCCTGGCTAAGGCGCGTTACGAGGGCGGCGTGGACGACTACCTGCGTTATCTTGACGCCCAGCGCAGCACCTTTAGCAACCAGACCACACTAATTCAAATCAGCACGGAACGGCAGATTGCGCTGGTTGACCTGTTCAGGTCTCTGGGCGGTGGCTGGGGCCAAACTGAACCGATGGCCGGGATCGGCGCTGAGTGAGCAAAGCCAGGAGTCCTGCATCCGAAGACCGGACTCTGGCTCCATCACCGGTGAGCTACTGGTCATCGACGGGGCAATCGTCTGATCGAGAATAAGACTGTCTGACGACTGGCAGGCCTATGGATTATTGGTGGCAGCAGCTAACGGCTCTATAAAGAGCTGCAAAAAATCACTGTAACGCATGATTGACTGACTGCTTCTGGCCGGTTTCTGCCTGTTGCGTCTCTGCTGCCCACTGGCCAAGTCGGATGCACGCGGTGGTCAGTACCAATGCAATTGACTGGTCAAATGGGTGCAATTGCGCAGGTATGGACTTCAAGCCCCAATTTCCTGGAAAAGAGGTTCTTTCTATGGACATCCGACATCAGAGATTGAGTAGCGGAATGTCTGAGCTGAAGTCATGTCCATGGCTGTTCTTCTTTCCTTTACATTGATGAGATGTTCCTTGACCTGACCGGCGTGGAGCACTGTATGGAGCTTGAGGACTTCGGCCGGCAGCTGCGTCAGCACGTGTATGACTGTACCCGCCTGACCATTGGCGTGGGCGCCGGGCCAACGAAAACCCTCGCAAAATCAGCCCAGTGGGCCTCAAAAGAGTGGAAACAGTTCCGTGGTGTGCTCGCACTGACCCGGGGGAATCCTCAGCGAACGCGGAAACTGCTTTCACTGCAGCCGGTCGAAGAGATCTGGGGCGTGGGAAACCGTATTGCACGCAAGCTCCATGTACTGGGTATCAGGACCGCGCTCGATCTGGCCCTGACGAACCCGGCCTTCATCCGGAAAAATTTCTCCGTCGTTCTCGAGCGAACAGTACGCGAACTGAACGGGGAAAGCTGCATGTCGCTTGAGGAAGCCCCACCAACGAAACAGCAGATTGTCTGCAGCCGCAGTTTTGGAGAGAAAATCACGGAGTACGATTCGCTCCGCCAGGCTATCTGTCAGCACGCTGAACGGGCCTCTGAAAAGCTGCGTAAAGAGCGCCAGTATTGCCGGCATATTTCTGTTTTCATCAAAACGTCTCCGTTCGCCGTCAAAGAGCCTTACTACGGCAACGTGGCCACGGAGAAACTGCTTACACCTACTCAGGACACCCGGGACATTATTGCGGCCGCCACAATGGCTCTGGAGCGTATCTGGAAGGACGGGCACCGGTATGCCAAAGCCGGAGTTATGCTGAATGACTTCACCGGCTCTGGCGTTTCGCAGCTGCAGCTGTTTGACGAACGCCCGCCACGCCCTCACAGTGCTGAGCTGATGAGGGTTCTGGACGGGATCAACAACTCAGGGCTGGGTAAAGTATGGTTTGCCGGTAGAGGAATTGCGCCATCCTGGCAAATGAAACGCGATATGCTCTCCCCTGCGTACACCACTCGCTGGAGAGATATCCCCGTTGCGAGGATCGGTTAAATTTTGCCTTTCAGAGAGAGCCAGCAGTGCTCGCCGCAGCCGAACGACAGGGCGAAGCCCGCGAGTGAGCGAGGAAGCACCAGGGGAGCTGAAGCCTTTTAAAGCACCTTACGCACTTAAGTTCTATAGATTCCATAATGAGTTATCCACATATCCTTTGAGTAGATCCAATAACTTACCCTTAGTTATCCAAATAGATCCAAACTGATCCCTTTAGCGGCAAAACCTTTGTTTACGGGCTTCGTAGCGATTTCAGGTGTGTCGTAGTGGGAAAAAGGTGTTCTGAAGCGGGAAAAAGGTGTGTCAAAACGGGGTAAGGGTGGGTAGAATCGGGAAGAAAGGTGTGTCGAAACGGGAAATAGTTAATATTTAGGCACATATCGATCATATGCTATGAATGGATATAACTATATGAATGAGAATGTTTATATCGGCGAGGTTATAGGTCCAGATTGTGAAAGTGTTAACAATAAACTCACCGTCACAAGTAAGGCCACAGTTCAGCCTGTAGCCCTGATGAGATTAAATGTTTTTGTTCCTTCAAGCAGGCCTGCAAAGGGCACCAGAACATCAATCGATGCGACCTCTGTTCTCAAGGATCTGGAATTCTCAAGGCGGGAGGGGTACGACGATATTCGTATAACCGGTGAACGGTTGAGTATGGCCATCGACTTCAAGGTATGGGTCGGTATCATAGAAGCTTTCAGTAAGTACGGTTTAAAAACCAACAGCATTAAGCTTACTTTTCATGAGTTTGCTGGAATGTGCCGCTTTGAGTCTAAGAGATTCGATTCCCGTCTTAGAAAAAGTATTTCAGAAGCTTTGACCAGGATACGTGGCAAGACCATTACCTTTACCCGTAGCGACTCAGAGGGCCTTCAAAAAGTTTCCGTAACAGGTTTGCTTAAGACAGGTGAACTGGATTTTGCAAACGACCAGGTGGAACTTGAAGCTGATCAGCGACTATGGGAACTCTACCAAACTGATTACACTGTTCTGCTACGACATAAACCGATAAACGCTTTAACCCGAAAGGAAGCAGCTCAGGCCCTGTATACTTTCATCGAAAGCCTGCCTACGAACCCAGTCCCCATATCTTTCAAACGAATACGAGACAGGCTCTCATTGCTCTCTCCGGTAAAGGAACAGAACCGTATCATTAAACTGGCCCTCAAGCAGTTGCAGGATATTGGGTACCTTGACCACAGCATCACCAAAAAAGGTAAAGAGACTTTCATTCTGATCCACCGTCGCTCAGCAAATCTGAAACCAGGAACAGCTGTATAAGGTGTGTCAAAACGGGAAAGCAACGCGATTAAGGTGTGTTGAAACGGGAGGTCTCTTCTTAAACATCTTGATAGGTGTGTTGTAGGGGGAAGCCTCGCCTTAAACGTCTTAATAGGTGTGTTGTAGCGGGATGAGAACCTGTTAAATGTGTGTTTTTATCTGTATATACTTACGCACCTTCCCACTTCAACACACCTTTTTGGATAGAAGTGAGAAGCTATCCCGCTTCTCACCACCTTTTACCAAATTTGTCTCACCGACTCCCCACTTCGACACACCGAAGATTCAAAGGCTTCCCACTACGCCCCACTTTTTGCTTCACGCGGTCATAACTGGTTGATACTACCCTCCCTAAAGGTAGCCTGGAGTTGAAAGCCGCATTGTGTGGTTCTATGGGGATTTCGGATAAAGGCACCACTTTGCCATCTTGTTATCTTGTTATCTTGTTATCCTAACATCTTACTAATTTGTTAAGATACAATAACAATTCAGTTATAAATCAAACAGTTAACAACTTAATAAGATATTAACTTAATAAAGAAATTGCAATATTGTCGCCTGTTTGGCAATATTAAGTTGTTAACTTAACAACTTAATATGAGGCTATGATGATAATAGTATTGGGTAGTCAAAAGGGTGGGGTTGGTAAAAGTACACTGGCGGTATCTATAGCTGCGTATCTGATGTCACTGGGCAATAGAGTGATCATTGTCGACGCAGATGACCAGAAATCTGTATTGACCTGGTACAACAATCGTCCTGAAGATCTTCCCCATATTCCGGTTACTGGCGCAACAGGCAACATCAAAGCCATGCTAAAGGAACACGAGAAATCTTATGACTTTGTCATCGCAGACTGTGCTGGCCGCGACAGTGCAGAAATGCGTAGTGGGTTGATGGCCGCTGACGTATTCATTTCTCCGTTGCGGCCTTCTCAGATGGACCTGGATGTAGTGCCTCATACATGCTCTGTTTTTACAGCAGCAAAAGATTTTAATGAGGACGTCCGGGGATATCTCGTTTTAAACATGACGCCCACGAACATGTTTGTCAATGAAGCAAATCAGGCAGCTGACGTACTCAAGGATTATCCTGAAATGCGTCTGGCTAGTTCCCGAGTTTGTGATCGAAAAGCGCATCGAGATGCCTGGGCAGAATCAATGACAATTTTTGAAACGCAAAATGACAAAGCACAACAAGAAATCGAATCGTTAGTTAAAGAGGTTATTCTGTGAGAAATAGAGCAAATACTCCATCTCGTGATGAGGCAGCGTTTATTAACGGTGGTACTGCTGGTATTGATAATACCAAAGTGACTTCAGAGAGACCATTGGCTGTAAGTAAAGCAAAACCAGTGAGCATTTCCTTTTTTGAAGAAAACTTAAAAGACATTGATGATCTTATAACGGGTGAAATGATTTCAGGTAAAAGCAGAGTGAATCGTTCTGACGTAGTCAGGGCAGCGGTAGAGGCACTAAAAAGTTTATCAAAAACAGAGATATCCAGATTAATCGCAGAAGCGAAACAACGATAATATATTGTTATCTTGTTATCTTGTTATCTTGTTATCTTGTTATCTTGTTATCTTGTTATCTTGTTATCTTGTTATCTTGTTATCTTGTTATCTTGTTATCTTGTTATCTTCTTCAGGGTGGTAACACCTTTTATATCGAGGCAACAACTTCGCGATAGTGAAAATTTGCGGATGGCCTCAGTCCTATACATAAGGGGATATACATGAATTCAAATACTACAATCGCCTTACATTTTTCGATTGCATTACTATTTACGTTGCTATCAGTGGCTGGTAGCAACCATGATTTAGCAGGAGTTGTATCTCAATTATTCCTTATTTTCATAGCTGCATTTTTTTTCTTTAGGGCAATGAGGGCCTTTCTGAACATAATTAATGTGATTGAAAGCTGTAAAAAGTGAGGCTGGATAAGCCCCCATTAAGCTTGGACTGTTTCCCACACAAGAACTACTTTAGGTCGAAACCTGGGGTATTACCCATAGTTGACCTATGTAGATTGGTTTGGGGTTAACTTTTTTATCAACGCAACAGCTTCAGCTTCCGGCATAGCAAACTGCACCCGGTGCCGTGCCGCGACATCGAGCGCAAACACCTTCGTATAGACCTCCGTGGAACTGATCGATTTGTGGCCCATCAGGCTCTGCAAAACCTTCAGAGGTATGCCGGCGTACAGCATATGCATCGCGTAGGAGTGACGGAACGTATGGGGGGTAACCGGTACTGAGAACGTCACCCCGTCGGCCGCTGCGGCCTCCACCGCTTCGCTAAGCCAGGTGCGCACGGTACGGTCTGTGATCTCCCAGATACGTGCCTTCTCCATTCTGCCGGTGCGCTTGTTTCGTCTTTCCAGCGGAATTTTCAGGGTGGCCACCATCATCTGCAGCTGGCTGACATAGTGGTGATCGGAAAGGGGAACCAGACGATGGACCTGACTGCCTGCGGGGGCACGACCTGCCGTCCTGGCCGCTTTCTCGGTGCGCTGCTTGAGCGTGGCCAGCTGCACGAACGGATACGGCGGCACCAGCGAAATATCCCCCCGGGTCAGCGCGAGCGCTTCATTAATGCGCGCGCCGGTGTTCCACAGCGTCGCCAGCAGCATCTTGCGGTGAAGATCCGGCACGTAATGGAGCAGGGCGCTGACTTCCGGCGCCAGCAGGTATTTCGGCAGTTCATCCTGCACGAGCGCCATCTGGCGCAGGGCGAGGGCGGCAGGGTAATCGATGGCCACCGGGAGCAATGTTCCGGGAGATGCCGGAGATCCAACTGGAACCAGGTTATTCATAATTTCTGTTAACTTTTTTCTTTGCCGAGAATTTTCTTCGTAATATTACCGGAGTCAGGATGACTAACCAGCCAGCGACGGCCAGCCAGAAAACAGACGAAGTCACAAACAAAACTACCCCGTCAATGACGGTAGACACGATATTTTCGGGCACAGGTTTCACTCCTCTTCAGTGGGTGGCTATGGAACGGGAACATTCATGACACCAACATCCAGTAGATAAAGCACAGAAAACCCATCCCCCATCCCCAGAACAGGATCTGGCCGCGGTATTTATCCCGCAGGTTAAAAAAGGGATGTGCCTGCAGGTCAACGAGCTCCTCACTTTGCGAGGCAAGCTCCCTTTCCAGCTCCAGGATTCTTTTCTGCGACTGAGCACACAGGGTAGCCAGCCGGATGACCCCGGTTGCCCGTTGCGCCACCTCCAGGTCTGAATCCCCGCTCTGCGGCAGAGACAGTTTTTCTGCCCGCAGCGGCAGGGCGTCACATTTCTCGTCCGGGAGCTGGCCCTCTTTCCTGTGCAACAGATGATAAAATGGACGATTCTTAAGTGAAGTAATTAACTGTTTTTGCGACCGTTTTTTGCCTTCGAGCTGCACGATTTTTTCCTGCAGCCCGCGATAACAGTCTTCCAGCCGGCGTACCGCGGATACCAGGGGCTCCACCCGGAGCGTTGAGCACCTGCCCCGTGGCAACTGCAGTTCGTCTGCCCGCAGCGGCATTGAGCTGGTTTCCCCCGCCGGGAACCGGAAACCCATTGCGTGCCACAGCCTGTCCCTCCGGATCTTGTTTTCTTCGTTTTCTTCATCAACCCGGGAAATTTCAATCGGCAAAACCAGGGTTGCTGGCGGAAGGCCTCTGGCCCAGAGAACAAACTGCTGCGTGATCCAGCTACCCAGGCCGAGTCCCTGCAGGCGGCGTTCCAGTCTGAACTCATCTGTAAACAGATGCAGGGCCTTCTGTTGAGGCCAGTAGATTGCAGTGAAAGTCTGAGTCTTCGTCAGTTCGGTATCGGCAAGGTACAGTGTCATTATGCAGGAGACCCGGTACAATCCGTCGGGAAAATGGTCAGAAGTTGGCCCCCACGATTCCTCCCTGCTCAGAATAACGACCAGATTTTCCTCCTGGCGGGTACTGTTATTTGTAATGATCTCCGGCAATGTCACGAGCCACATTGTTTTGTCGTCACCAGTCCGGGTAACACAGTCGGTCATGTTTTTTTCCCTAACAGTGAAGTGAACAATACACTTTAAAGACCTTATTGATGAGGCAGGCTTTCCACGGCGGAGCGCTGTGTTCAGACTGCGGCAGATGGTAGTCACCCGTGAGCACCCAGAAATCAGGCTGGCCTGATTGTTCTGCCACCATTCTGCCGTTTCGTTTGAGAATTTTTGGAGATCGCCATTTCTGACGCCTGCGGGCTGTCTCGATGGGGCTGTCCTCATTAAGGCCAGAATAAAGCCACAGCTCCTGGTGGCCATATACATCCTCAAGCTCCCGGACCACATCGTTAAATGAGCTAAATGTTGGTGTACCCATACCTCGCCTCAAAAATAGTATCCGGTTCAATAGTCATTCTTGCCAAACAGCTGAGGCAGTTCATCAAACAACATCACATGGCGGGTGCGCTTTCCCTTGAAAATGCGCCTCATCACTGGCGTGAAATCCGCAGGCTCCCAGCCATAGGGCCACGTATAGAAGATTCCGGCTTTCAGCGTGTTATCTGGTCGTTCAGGGCCAGCGACGATACGTCTTACCTCCGCGCTCAGGGCCGCACCGCGCAGGCCGTACTGTCCCAGGTAACGACGCAGCCGCGTTCTCGGCATCCGCGGATCGGATTTCACGTAAGCATTAATATCCATATGCTGCGTGGCGGTGATGATATTCATGCCGTACTTGCGCATGGTGCTGAAAGCGGTGGCCATCACGTCTGTCTCTGGTTCGCCATCAGTTCTGTTCATCTGGTTTCCTTTTACTGACTTAAGGGTGTTTGTGTGAACCGTTCGTTTAAGCTGACCCCGCGAAAGCCTGCAGGGCATCCGCTCCGGAGGGCAGTTCATGCTGAGGGTTAAGCTCTGCGGCAATGCTTCGTTTTGACATCCTCGATGTCTTTCAGGGCGGGGAGGCTGTCAAATTCCCCAGAACATCAGGTTTATCGCATTTTTGATGTCATTTTCCCGGTGGCTGAGATCGGCCACTTCCTCCCCGGTGACGGAGGACGTGACGCTGGCCATGTCCGTGGTCATCAGGCGGTAGCTTTCGTCCCCGATGTGCACCACCGGATAGAGTTCACGGGAAACCTTATCCGACAGCAGCCGGGCGCTGGCCAGCGGGATCACCATCCGTCGCCCGGGGGTATCGATGATGTCACTCTGCACATCCACGAACAGACGATAGCGGCTCTCTCTTTTATAGGCATAAACCTTAAACTGCATCTCACCAGTCCCTGTTTTCGTCGGCGAATGAACCGTTCATCTCAATAAAGCGGGCAACCTCGGCCATCCCTTCCTGATTTTCAGCCTGCCAGCGTTCGGAACGCAGACGACGGGCCTCATTCTGCATGGCCCTGTTCACCAGGGCGGAGATATTGACGTCTGCGGATTTCAGTAACTGATAACTGTCGCTGTCTATGGTGACAGTGATGCGCTGCTTCATAATGCACTCCGGAATACATACTGATGATATGCATATCAGTATAGCGTAAGGATGCAGCTGACTCACGCCCGCCTGAAACATACTGTTATGTCGCCATTAATTTCACTTCGTGAAATTCACATACAAAATAATCACCTTAGAGATAACAAGCAGCCATACAGCCACGCCGTTAAATTACAGGACGGCCGTTCCGTCCGGATCCGACTTTTCGCGCTTTACGAAGTTTCCGGAAGTGTACCACGGTGAGAGAATAAGCAAAGCGGCGTTTTCCGGTGGTGAGCGGCCGGTCGCGGGGCAGGGGAGGGACACAACATATAGCGTCATCCTCAGCTGGTAACACCGCTACATCTTGTGTTTCCGGGCCGCTGCGCACCGGAGGCCGGAAAGCAGATCCGGAACCGGCAGAAATCGGATCTGAACGCGAGAGACAACGAAAAGGTAATAAATACCTTGCATCGGAAATACAATCAGGAGAAAGTAATACCACCTCACAGGTGGAGTAAAAATCCATTTGGAAGGAAATTTTACCATTTAGGTTAAAACGTCAAAGAGGGGTTTTTTATGAACATTCAGACTTCATCTGAACAAAACGAGTCTCAGGGGTCCGTGTCGGTTTCACTTAAGGGCATTCCGACCGATCAGGGCCTCGCACTGAAAGAGGTGGCCAGAGCACGGGACATTAACCAGTCCGCGCTGCTGCGTGAGATGGTCAATGCCAGCATGGGCAGTATACTCCACGTCTTCTGCCTTAAGAGCCCGCTTGTCGCATCCCTGGATCAGGATATCGCCCAGTATAACGGCTGTACTGTCCTGCCGGCATGGGGTAGTGTCCCTCCGGCCCCCCAGTTTGAAGCGGCCTACCGCGACCTGCTTGGTATCCATACGGAAGATGATCTGACCCGGATTTTGCTGCGTAATGCACAGTACCTGCGGATGCGAACCAGCCAGGTTATGCCGCGGGGGCAGCAGTTCTACGGCGGGACAGCGTTGTATTTTGCCCTGTTCTGTGATGTCGCCGGTCGTGATGAACAGACGATTGAAGCCTTCTGGGCCAGTATTGCACGCTTCTGGGCAGCATGGTACCGGCGTCAGGATTATTACCTGCAGATCAACCAGCTGCGCGGAGTCATGGGCAAGACACCGGCGAATGGTCTCAGCGAGGCGCATGCGAAGGGCGTTTACAGCCGGGTATCCGTATTTCAGGATGAAAGCGGCCAGAAAGGACTCAGCCAGGTGCTGCTGACCCTTCGCACAGAGAATACGCGCGATCTGCCAGCAGGCGCGTTCGATCAGTTTCAGTTGCCGGGCTGTAATGGCCACATTCTGACCCCTGACCCGGGCTATGGTACTCCGTATATTTTCCCCAACAATGCATACGTCCTGGGGTTCCGTTTCCGCGAAGAGTCCTGCTCTCTGCATTGCTACAGTGTGGAGCACGCCCCTATAGGAGACACTCAGACGCTTAGCGAACTGGCCCAGGCCCTGGTCGATGGCGTTGATGAAACGCTCCGTGCCTATGCTGCAACCATCCCGGTAAATCAGAGGTAGTTGCTTTGACATTCTCCCCGCCTGAAGGACGGGGAGAATGTCAACTCATGGGTTCAGCTACGGCCCCGTTTCAGTTCACGTACACAGGGATCATAATCATCTGCATAACCACCATAGTCACGGCTGGGCATGAAGTACCATTTTTCGCCGTCCCAGCCGACGATCCGGGTGGTTGGTTTGGTTTTATTCAAAACAACAATACAGACGCCGGAGGGAGACCCCGGGGGAAGAAGCCGTTGCACCACACACTCACTGTTGCCCACATCAATCCAGTCTTTGACGTGAATTTCAGGATGGATCATTGTTAATCTCCATGTAATAGAATTGCTTACCTTACTCTATACAGTTACCGGGCAGGATCACGTACTTTGACGGCTCCCGGTGCCAGTATATTATTGAGCTGTTACGGACCTTTTGACTTATCTGGTGATGGGTTTGCCCCCCTCTCGCCGGCGACTGTCTGCCGCGGGGATGACCTGCGCGATGTCGTCCATGCTCCCGGAAATCCCTCTTTATGCAGCCTGGTACGTATCATCTTAACCCTGTCATTACTGATGTTATCGATATCAAGTGATACCGTGACCAGCATTGCCAGACTTGCGTCGGAGAGGGTAAAACCGGCCGGGAGTTTCCAGTAGCTTTCCCTTGCTGTTTCAATGCAGCCAAACAACTCACGCATGTAGTCCGGTACGGCTTCTCCCCTGCCGTCGACAATGGCTTCCTCGCTCCTGCGTAAAAATTCTGCTTCAGGAATTTCCAGTGCTGCGACGTCAAGGATCTGTTCAAGAGATGGCCAGTATTTGCCGTCATACTGGTTACGCAAGGCGTCGAGAGGCTCACGTACATACGAACGATAGTGCCCGTTCTTCTCTGAGGCCGCCTCAATCAGATCGACAATGTGTGTCGTGCGCTCTAGCAAAAAGGCGTTACGGTTAAGTATCTGGTCCTGCTCTGTCAGCAGAGCGGACAACGCTGCCGCCTGCAAGGCGATTTTCTTGTTCAGGTCGGTCAGCCTGCGGTAGTCAGCCTTCAGCCGACTGTTACGATCCTTAGTGCCATAAGCCCCGGCAAAAAAAATCTGCTCCAGAAGCGTGTGACACTGCTGCCAACTAAGCCGCTGCTGGGCAATGTTTCCCCATACAGGCATCATTTCTGTTTCGCGGGAAATAAGTCTGTCCAGCAAGGGCCAGTGAGGCTTTCGCAACATCAGATCATGCAGTTCGTCACTGTATGCTTTCAGTGTCTCAAGCACATCAGCACCGGTACGGGTATGAACGTATATCATTTCTGTTCCTCATAAGTTTTCAGTCATGGCCATTATGTTCAGCCATTTCGAGAATGTCGGTAACACAGAAGATGAATATTTTTAGCCGCTGCGTTACTTCGCTTCCGGCTTAACCTTTTTTCGGATCTCAAATGACGAAATAATTAATACCGAAGAAAATTCAATAATCAATAGTTAAAAACTATAAAAGGTGGGGTGAGAACAAAACTTGCACAACTTAACGATTTAACGTAGTCTATAAAGCATGAAATCGAAAAGGAGGTTTTATGAACACATCAACTCAAAAACGAAACGGTAATGATCGTTCCTCCACTATGCATAATTTTTTGGACAACAGCATTGCTGCAGAGCGTCTTGAGAATTTTTTTCAGGATCTGGTAGAGGAAGTTCGGTCAGGTAAAACACCGATTGCTCCTGAAAGTATGGGGAATACCGATGCGGTTTTTACCATGGATGTCATCCTGAAGTTACTTGAAAATCGCGCAGTTAACAGCCTGACGCCTGAAAAAAAACGTCAGCAGCGACGTTTACACAGTAAGGCCCTTTTCCTTCAGAGACTGGAAAATGACGGCGGGGTTTACACCTCAGCTAAAGCTGCAGAAATGGTGGGCAAGAGTAAACCCACAGTTAAAACCTGGAAAGATACCGATCAGTTACTTGCTCTTGATATTGACGGTGAGTTTTACTACCCGGTGTTTCAGTTTACTGATGAGGAAGGGATCTCGGACAAAGGCGTGCTCCGGGGTGTGGCCGAACTGCTGACTATGCTGAGCAGCTTCAGTGACCGAATGAAGTATTCTTTCTTTATGGAACAGAGAAATACTGTCCTGGATGGGCTGAACCCTGCAGGGCGTTCGTTTACCGTCGCCGAGGTTCTGAAAGGCAATCCGGATGAAAAAGTGATGAATGAATTACGCCGGCTGGCTCGCAACTATGGCACACAGAACGCCGTTTAATGAAAGGGGGTGCTTGCCCCCCCTTTATCAATTATTCCTCAACAGGAATTCCCAGGTCATAAACAAGAATATCTGCCGCTTCCTTACCCTGATACTCAAACTGACTGAGACTTGTCTGGCTCCGGGTTATGGCCATCCCGGTTCCGGCCGGATCGTCATGCCATAGCACAAGGCATGGGTCACTGGTGACATTTGACGGAAACTCCATTCCATCAAACCCTGCTGAATGAACTTTTTCAGCCAGTTGATGAGTCACTGCACGTGTTGAAGTTGTTACATCATTCAACCTTAAATCACTGCATTTAATCAGCTTACTGACCTGAAGGACCCGAATATCTTTCTCAATGACTACTGTACCCATTATGTAATTATCGAGATCTGATTCCCTGAGCCCTGTTTTATGCTGAAAAACTTCCTTCATTGCCGTGTCGGGAGTTTTGGCCACGTACATAGAGCCATTCTCACCATCATTAAGACTGTAACGGCAATCCTCGCCATTACGATTGAAAAAGACACTGCTTCCGCCGTGACTACCGAGCTGAAGCCGGAACACCTCAGTTCCTGATGGCACAGTCATTCCGCACCGCTGGAGCTGTTCGTCCTGTAACTTCCCGATTTTATCGAGAGATGCCACGTCCTGTTCATTCATGCCTGCATTTAGAGAAGTTTCAACAGTCTGATTAACTTCGTCGTTTGGGTTTACCCCTGATTTTGAACTCATATTTTCCACCACCTTTCATATAAGGATTAACATAAGCCATAGGCTTAATCTCCATCGTTTTGATGTTTTGTCCCCCGGACAGAATGCCCGGCTGGACGATGTATCTGTCGCTGTGCTGACAGACCCTCAAAGCATAAACGATTGAGAATGTTAAACAACGGCTTGTAATGCACAGAGGGGCAGAAAAATTACGGTATAGGGGGACTACCATTCATAAAAGAAGACGTGCGGATCCGCTTAAGACAATTTTCGGATCTGCACGGCGGGAAACGCGCAAAGGATATGATAATCAAGCCAAGTACATAAAATCATACTGAATGTGATATTTTTCATTAATTATAAAATCATATCTGATATGATGTTTTCTAAATGTGATGTAAATTATACGAAGTATGATTTTTGATTAAACCGGACATGTTCAGACGGAGTGTGCAGGATGTATGAAGATATGTTGTTTTCGCTCAGCTATGAGCAGATGACGCAGATGGCAGAAGAGGAAATAAAGCAATGCGATTTTCGCAGGGATGGCACCCATTATGTCTGGGAAGTGAACAAGGCTCATGACATCCTCCGCTTCTGGTATCTCCTGGCGCTGCGTGGACACACTGGCCTGGCCACAACACGGGTCGAAGCAGACTATAAACGGCTTAAAACGCTCATTTCCCAGAGGAATGAGGGACAATGATGCGGGAAAAATCCCGACGTCCGTCGCCGCTGCAGCGCCGGGTGCTGATTGTGCTGGCCGCCCTTGATGCGAAACGGCCGGGCCCGGTGGCGACGCGGGATATTGAGCGGGTGCTGGAGCAGGGCGGGGACGCCCCGGTGTACGGGCCGAACCTGCGCGCCTCCTGCCGGCGCATGGAAGCCGCGGGCTGGCTGCGCACCCTGCGCGCCCCGAACCTGCAGCTGGCCGTCGAGCTGACGGAGGCCGGTCGCTGCACTGCAGAACCGCTCTTCCAGGAAGCACGCGAGGCTGAAACGGCACGAAAACGACTGACAGACGTCCGGCGTCTGCCGTTACGCCAGACGGCTGCCGGTGACGCGGTGGAGCTGCAGCTGGATGACGGCCATTACACGATCAGGGAAGCGGCCTACGTGATCCGTCTGGACGGTACCACCTGCCTGCAGCTGACGGATGCCGGCGGCATACGCCGGATAAAAGAGGGCGATCCCCTGCAGGTGGCCAGCTGGTATCAGGCCTGTTTTGATGCAGGCCTGCCGGTCACCGTCCAGGTGAATGAGAGCCGGGACTGATCGCCACCACACAAGGAATATGAGCATAAAATGAAAGTCACTGAACCCGGGCTGAATAAGCTGATCGATAACCTGAACACCCTGATTTGCGAGGACAGCCTGCTCACGCGCCAGGAGCGTGAAACGCTGGTACTGGCCGTCGCCGCTATCGGCGCCATGAAAGCGCGCGTCGGCTTGAAAAAAGGCGATGCGCCGACCGTTGCCAGACGGGAAAAAAGGGAGAAAAAAGACCGCCAGCCTGATCCGCGTTTTCCGCGAGCCGGTCATCCCTGGCAGGAAGACGAAAAAACCTTACTGAGTGATGCGCTCGATTCGGTACCGGACGAAGAGATTGGCAGGCATCTGTTCTGGCTTTCCGAGAAACTGGGCAGAACGCCTTTCAGTGTTGCTTTCCAGATCGCGGCAATCAGGGAGCTGCAGGACGGCTGGGAGGAGCAGTTCAGGGAGATTTCTGATAAAATTCGCTTGTCCGGCCTGAGCATCAGTGATTATCTGAAGCAGAACGGCACGGGCCATAACGCCTGAAGAAATTTGCGTTACAGAAAAATTATATAACTGAGGGGCAGTGATGAAAACAGCGATATGGGTGGTGGTGTATTTAACGATGTGTTTTCTGCTTTTCACCGGATGGATGTTCGCCTTTGCGCAGTATGCGCCCTATAACGGGCAGGAACACGCGTTTTCTCTGACGTATCTGCTTAATTTATTTTTTCTTCATGTTGTGATGGTACCTTACTACGAGTTTTTTCAGACTGAAACATACAGCAATGTATTAATGAGTCTGGCAGATGAATCCGGTCAGATGATACGTTTTCATCACGTGGTACCTGTTCTCCGGATATATAGTCTGTCCGCACTCTTAACTTTTGTGGGTTACATCATATATGCAAAATGGTTCACTCATAACTGGCTGAAAGGAAAGCTTCTTCCAAAATGAAACTACCGGGACACCTAAGGATATAAAAAACCAATGACGAAACAGGAATGGATTTTACGACTACGGCGCTGTACATCGAAGGAAACCCTGGAAAGGATTATAGAAAAAAATAAATATTCTCTGTCAGATGATGAGCTTGAGCATTTCAATGCCGCGGTTGATCACCGGCTGGCGGAGATGACGATGGGAAAGTTGTATGACCGGGTACCGTCAGGTGTCTGGAAATTTGTGAAATAGAACAGGAGACCTTATGAGTTACGGCTGGCTCTTCGAAAGTCCGGATGATGACATTTCGGGTGATAATCATATCAATCTGGAACACCTCCCTCCTGAGCTAAAACAGGTTGCTATCCAGATAGGGGTCGCCTCAGAAAACGGAATCTATGGTCACTCCCGTTTTTGCAACACCGATTTTGACGACAAGTTGGCTTGCTTGAATCTATCCGGCGTCTGAATGGGATTTTATTCCCGCGCCTTGATGAGTTCCGCGCCTGATGAACCTCCAGAAAATATACGGCTTCAATGAGCCTTTCCGTTTTACAGGTTCCTCAACAGGCCGGTGGGCCGTTAGTATCATCAATATCAGTATTCGCAAAACCAGATCAGTAATTCTTTAAACCGGTGTATTTCTGCCGTTATGCTACATAAGTTTGCTGTCGTGCCGTTAGGGCCCAGGCTATTCTGGCCAGCTTGTTTGCCAGAGCACAAGTGACGACAAAGTTGCTTTTCCGGCACAGTAAATCCCTGACCCAATCGGCCAATTTGCCAGACTGGTGTTCCAGTTTTTGTATGAATACCCTGGCACATTGAACCAACAAAGTTCGGATCTTTTTATTACCTCGCTTACTAATTCCCAGCAATGTCGTCCTACCTCCCGTGCTGTACTGCCGAGGTACAAGCCCTGTTGCCGCCGCAAAGTCACGGCTGCTGGCGTACTGCTTCCCGTCGCCAATCTCAGTTGAAATAGTACTCGCTGTCAGTGTTCCGACGCAGGGAATGCTCAGCAAGCGCTGTCCAACCTCATCTTCGTCCAACTTTCGTTTCAACTGGGATTCCAAATCTTTAATCTGCTCAACAAGATAGTGATAATGCTGTTGTAATTTCAGCAATAACTGGCTGAGGTAAAGAGGCAAACTATTATCCTCAAGAATGGTACTCAGTCGGCTAATAACGGCAGCTCCTCGGGGAACGCTAATGCCAAATTCCAGCAGAAAAGCATGCATTTGATTGGTTGTTTTTACCTTATCCTGAACCAGGGATTCACGGACACGATGCAGAGCCCGCATTGCCTGCTGAGATTCCGTTCTGGGCTGCACAAAACGCATAGACGGACGCGATGCAGCTTCACAAATAGCTTCGGCGTCGACAAAGTCGTTTTTATTGCTTTTAACGAACGGGCGGACAAATTGTGGTGATATCAGCTTTGGGGAATGCCCCAACTCTTCCAACTTGCGTGCCATAAAGTGAGAACCGCCACAGGCTTCCATTGCGATGGTTGTAGCGGGGCATGTCGCCAAAAATTCGATCAACTTTGGCCGGGTAAATTTTTTACGGTAAACAGCCTTCCCGCGACGATCCTGGCAATGAATATGGAAAGAGTTTTTACCCAGATCGATACCAATGAGCGCAATGTTTTCCATGATAGTTCTCCGAATGAAAGCCTGTCCTCAGCATAATACCGGGAAGGAGGGAGTGACCATCTCATTAAATAAAGCACGCTAAGCCGGTTGCAGCGGCCGTAGCGGCCTGAACTTGCCCGCGCCGATCTTGGCGCTGCTGCGCCAGAGGTAATCGCCGGTCAGGTTGATGTGCTCCCAGCCGAGCGGCGACAGGTACTGCAACAGGCCGTCATCGACGGCTTGACCGTGGCCACGCAAGGCGTTCGCGGCCCGCTCCAGATAGACCGTGTTCCATAGCACGATGGCCGCCGTCACCAGGTTGAGGCCGCTGGCCCGGTAGCGCTGCTGCTCGAAGCTGCGGTCGCGGATTTCCCCCAGGCGGTTGAAGAACACGGCGCGGGCCAGCGCGTTGCGCGCCTCGCCTTTGTTCAGCCCGGCATGCACGCGGCGGCGCAGCTCGACGCTTTGCAGCCAGTCCAGGATGAACAGTGTGCGCTCGATGCGTCCCAGCTCACGCAGGGCGACGGCCAGGCCGTTCTGGCGCGGGTAGCTGCCAAGCTTCCTGAGCATCAGCGAGGCCGTCGCCGTGCCCTGCTTGATCGAGGTGGCCATCCGCAGGATTTCATCCCAATGGGCGCGGACGTGCTTGATGTTGAGCGTGCCGCCGATCATCGGTTTCAACGCCTCGTAGGTGGCATCGCCCTTCGGGATGTAGAGCTTGGTGTCGCCCAGGTCACGAATGCGCGGGGCGAAGCGGAAGCCCAGCAGGTGCATCAACGCGAAGACGTGGTCCGTGAACCCTGCCGTGTCGGTGTAGTGCTCCTCGATCCGCAGGTCGGATTCGTGATACAGCAGGCCGTCGAGCACGTAGGTCGAGTCGCGCACGCCGACGTTCACGACCTTGGTGTGGAACGGCGCGTACTGGTCGGAGATATGGGTGTAGAACGTCCGCCCTGGGCTGCTGCCGTATTTCGGATTGATGTGGCCGGTGCTCTCGGCCTTGCTGCCGGTGCGGAAGTTCTGGCCGTCCGACGATGACGTGGTGCCGTCGCCCCAATGCTCGGCGAAGGGATGTCGGAACTGCGCGTTGACCAGCTCGGCCAGTGCCGCCCCGTAGGTTTCGTCGCGGATGTGCCAGGCTTGCAGCCAGGCCAGCTTGGCGTAGGTCGTGCCGGGGCACGATTCCGCCATCTTGGTCAGGCCCAGGTTGATCGCGTCGGCGAGGATCGTGGTCAGCAACAGGTTTTTGTCCTTGGCCAGGTCGCCTGACTTCAGGTGGGCGAAGTGCCGGGTGAAGCCCGTCCATTCGTCTACCTCCAGCAGCAATTCGGTGATCTTGACGTGCGGTAGGATCATCGCCGTCTGGTCGATCAGGGCCTGTGCGGTATCGGGCACCGCCGCATCGAGCGGCGTGATCTTCAGGCCCGACTCCGTGATGATGGCGTCCGGCAGCTCGTTGGCCAGCGCCATGCGGTTGACGGTGGCGAGCTGCGTTTCCAGCAGCGTCAGCCGGTCATGCAGGTACTGGTCGCAATCGGTGGCCACGGCCAGCGGCAATTCGCTGGCCTGCTTGAGGCTGGCGAATTTCGCGGGCGGCACCAGGTAGTCCTCGAAGTCCTTGAACTGGCGCGAGCCTTGCACCCAGATGTCGCCGGAGCGCAGCGCGTTCTTCAGCTCCGACAGCGCGCACAGTTCGTAGTAGCGCCGGTCGATGCCGGTGTCGGTCATCACCAGCTTCTGCCAGCGCGGCTTGATGAACTCGGTCGGCGCGTCGGTGGGCACCTTGCGGGCGTTGTCGCTGTTCATGCTGCGCAGCACCTCGATGGCGTCGAGTACGTCCTTGGCGGCGGGCGCGGCCCGCAACTTGAGCACGTCGAGAAATTCCGGCGCGTAGCGGCGCAGCGTGGCGTAGCTCTCGCCGATGCGGTGCAGGAAATCGAAGTCCTCGGGTTGCGCGAGCCGCTGCGCTTCGGTGACGCTCTCGGCGAAAGCATCCCAGGACATGACGGCCTCGATGGCGGCGAACGGATCGCGGCCCGCTTGCTTGGCCTCGATCAGCGCCTGGCCGATGCGCCCGAACAGCCGCACCTTGGCATTGATCGCCTTGCCGGATGCCTGGAACTGCTGCTGATGCTTGTTCTTGGCGGCATTGAACAGCTTGCCCAGGATGCGGTCATGCAGGTCGATGATTTCGTCGGTGACGGTGGCCATGCCCTCGATGGCGAGCGCCACCAGGGTCGCGTAACGCCGCTGCGGCTCGAACTTCGCCAGGTCGGCGGGCGTCATCTGGCCGCCCTCGCGGGCGATCTTGAGCAGCCGGTTCTGGTGAACCAGCCGCTCGATGCCGGAGGGCAGGTCGAGCGCCTGCCACGCCTTGAGGCGTTCGATGTGTTCCAGCATGTGCCGCGAGTTCGGTTTGACCGGGGATTGCCGCAGCCAGGCCAGCCACGTCGTCTTGCCGTTGTCGCGGCGCTTGAGCAGATCGTCGAGGCGACGGCGATGCACGTCCGTCAGCGGCTCAGCCAAGGCGTCGTAGAGACGCCGGTTGGCGCGGGTAATCGCTTCGGCGCTCGCCCGCTCGACGGCGTTGAGGGCGGGCACAATGACCGACTGCCGCCGCAGGTGCTCGATCAAGGCTCTGGCCAGCACGATGCCCTTGTCGGTTTGCATGGCCAGCTCGGTCAGCAACTGGACAGCCTGCCGGTAGTGGCCAATCGTGAACGGCTGGAAGCCGAACACCGTTTGCAGCTCGACCAGGTGCTCGCGTCGGGTCTGCTCACGCTGCCCGTACTCGTCCCAGCTTTCGATGCCGACCTTGAGCTGGTTGGCGACCAGTCTCAGCAATGGCGGGAACGGTGGCTCATCAGCGCCAAGGATGACGCCGGGAAAGCGCAGGTAGCAGAGCTGCACCGCGAAGCCCAGCCGATTGGCCGGGCCGCGCCGCTGCCGGATGATGGAGAGGTCGCTTTCGCTGAACGTGTAGTGACGGATCAACTCATCCTTGGTGTCCGGCAACGCCAGCAGGCTTTCGCGCTCGGCGGCGGAGAGGATCGAACGGCGGGGCATGCGGTTTCCTTCTTCTTGAAATTCTATTCTTGATTGCATATCATCTCAACGAGTTTCGATAAGAAAGGATGCGCATGCGACCGTCTGTTGTGCTTGACATGAAGCGAAGCGCAGTGCGTGAAGCGGTAGGCCGCTTTCGCGCCGCGAACCCGCGCGTCTTCGGCTCGGTGCTGCATGGCACCGACCGGGATGGCAGCGACCTCGACCTGTTGGTCGATGCGCTGCCCGGTGCCACGTTGTTGGACTTGGGCGATTTGGAAGAAGAACTGAAATCGCTGCTCGGCGTTGACGTCGATCTGCTGACTCCCGGCGACCTGCCGCCGAAGTTCCGGGCCAAGGTGCTCGCGGAGGCGCAACCGATATGAGCGAGAACCGCCTGCCCGATTACCTCGACCACATTCAGCAGGCCGCAACCGATGCGCGCAGCTTCGTGGAAGGGATGGCCAAGGACGACTTCTTGGCCGACAAGCGCACCCAGCAGGCCGTCATCATGAGCCTGATCGTCATCGGCGAGGCGGCCACAAAGGTGATGGATGGCTACGTCGAGTTCACCCAGGCGCATGCCGACGTGCCGTGGCGCAGCATGCGCAATATGCGTAATCGCATGGCTCACGGCTATTTCGACATCAACCTCGATGTGGTGTGGGAGACGGTACAGGAATGGCTGCCGGCGTTGCTCCAGCAATTGCCCGCCGTGCGTCAGGATGCCGACGATGAAGACCGTAACGACAACTGTGAAAGAGGGATCTCCGATGACTGTTGAATCGAGAATATTTTCTGTAGCCGAGTATGTTCAGCCGTCCGAAGGCGAGCCTATTCGTTCCGTTGTGCTTGAAACCCGAGACTCAATTATCGTGGTTTGGCATGTCCATCCCGGGCAGGAAATTGCGGCTCACATTCATCCTCACGGCCAAGACACGTGGACTGTTTTGTCGGGAATGGCTGATTACTTTCAGGGCAATGGGATTGTTCGTGCCCTCAGGGAAGGTGAGATAGCCGTGGCAAGACCGGGCCAAGTGCACGGGGCGCGAAATACAGGTACCGAGCCATTTGTGTTAGTCTCGGTTGTGGCATCAGCCAATGCCGGTTTCGTATTGGCTGAGCGATAGAGCCCAATCTCTGGAGTTGGTCCAATGAGCGGTCGGGGAGATAGGTAACAGACATGCAGCGGACACGGCTGCTAAACCAGGTCGCAAACCTCCTTGCGTCGCAGCGTGCCGCAAGCGACGCGATCAATCGAATGGGGTCGGCATGAGACTGAACACCATCCAGTTCCCGACCGCGTAGCCGCCTGTCCTGCCGATCAGGTCTTGACCATCGACGCCTGGGATCAGTCCTGAATGTTCTTGGAGACCACTACGTTATGAGCCGCAGCCGCCGCAAAACACCCATCGTCGGGCACACGACCTGCGGCAGCGAGCGCGAGGACAAGAAGCTCTGGCATCAGCGCTGGCGCACCCGTGAGCGCACGGCGCTGACCAGCGCGTCGCCCGAAGCCCTGAGCGCCCATCTGCCCCTGCTGGAAAACCAGGCCAGCAGCGTCTGGTCGATGGGCAAGGATGGCCGCTCCTACTGGCCCGTCAAGCGCCAGGCCGCCACGGCGGATCGCATCGCCAATCACAAGGGACGCAACCCGCAAGAACGCGCCTCCCTGAAAAAGCGCCTGCTTACACTGTGATTCCTTCAAAATATCTCAACGAAATTTCCCGACACCTGTTTAAGCTATCTTGCTGATATTTCTGTTTTTCGATTTTTGCCGGCGCGATGCCGGCGACGTTGGCCAGCTGCCCCGGGCGCGATACTGAGATCAGTTTCTTTGAACAAAAAAACCGCCTTTTGGCGGTCAGTATTCAGTAGCGGGGTTAGAGGGCCAGTCGTGTAAAAAACCACGTTAGCCGACTATTTATTTGAATAACATAATATTTTAACTGATATGCCAGCGTTCATCCTGACTTATCTGAACAGGGCTCCGCCTGTAAAATGTGAAAGATAGAAAGGTAATTATTTATAATAAAATTAAATAATTTCAATTTTCTCTTCAGAATATACACTGACAGTGTGAAAAAACCCCCGTTATCACGGGGATTTTCCTGTAGATAATACGTTACCTGACTTGCTTAGAAGGCGCAAAGCGCAGTATCAAAATACCGGCCAGAGCGGCCAGTATGGACCCTGCCAGAACCCCCACCTTGACCTCATCAACGAGCAGAGGGCTGCCTGTAAAGGCCAGATTGCCGATAAACAGGCTCATGGTAAAACCAATCCCACACAGTACCGAGACACCATAAACCTGTAACCAGGTACTTTTCTCTGGTCGTTTCGCCAGGCCCAGGCTGACGGCCAGTAGCGACAGGCCAAAGATACCTGCCTGTTTACCCAAAAACAGGCCCAGCGCCACGCCTACCGGAACCGGCGACAACAGGTCATTCATCGTCATGCCCGACAACGCGACGCCCGCATTGGCGAAGCCAAACAGCGGCAGTATCATAAACGTGACCCAGGGGTTGATGGCATGCTCAAGCCTGTCCAGAGGCACTTCATCAGCCGCATTCCTGGTTCGCAGCGGGATAAAGAACGCCAGCAGGATACCCGCGACGGTGGCATGCACGCCTGACTGAAGCATGAAAAACCACAGTACTCCCCCCGTCAGCAGATAGGGCAGCAGGCGCGTCACGCCGGCACGGTTCAGGCTAAACAGCAGAGCAACCATTGCCGCTGCACCACCCAGCATCAGAAGCGAAATGTTGCTGGTATAGAAGAGCGCGATGATAGCCACCGCCCCCATGTCATCCAGAATAGCCAGCGCCGACAGGAAAATTTTTAGCGAGACTGGCACACGACTGCCCAGTAAGGCGAGTACACCGAGCGCAAAAGCAATATCCGTGGCCGCCGGGATGGCCCAGCCGGAAAGGGTTTCGTCATGACCGGCATTAAACCCCACGTAAATCAGGGCAGGTACGGCCAGACCACCCAGTGCGGCAAAGCCCGGCAACGCACGCTGGCTCCAGGTGGCTAACTGGCCGGTGACAAGCTCACGCTTGATTTCCAGCCCGACCATCATAAAGAATACGGCCATCAGGGCATCGTTTATCCAGTGCTCAACGGACAGGCCTGCTGTTTTGTATTTCAGGAGTGTTTCATAACCTTCCCTGAGGGGCGAATTGGCCACGATGATAGCGGCTGCCGAAGCAATAATAAGCACAATACCGCCCGCTACAGGTGAACTGAAAAAATTAGAAACGGGCTTGATAACTTTTCTGGTTAATCCGATTGGGTTTTCTGTCACTTAATCTCCCCCTGAGATGTTGACTTACGAATTGTGAATCAGGCAACCCAGAGACTGTGCACTCCAAAAATGCAATGCACAGCCTGATTGACTGATGTAAGAAATTTAGATAATTAAATTAATAAGTTAAATTCGGTCGGTCTGTGGTTACATTTTATCATGCACCGTCAGGTAAATGGCCGCCTTCAGGTAAATTATCGTAAAGCGAAGCCTTGGCGGGGCTAGGGTGCGTTTCCATTCTGAGAAATTTGCTCAGTCTGTTTCCAGAACATGGCTGAAATTTACTATCCGCCGCGTGTCAGTAAATAGTATCTGTCAGTAAGAGCTGGCAACGTAAACTGACACGGGTAGTGATGGAAAATGATTACACAGGACACCGTTTGCAGACAGATGCTGCTCTGAGCCGCATTATCCTGAAAAGCCTGAACAGCAGCTGATGGATAATTATCCGTCCATGCCGGTGACGAATGGCTGTCAGAAAAGACATACCACAGGTCAAAATGGCGCATTTCGTTAACACTGAGGCCAGAAGTTTTGGGCTGGATATATTTATTGCTTGCCGGATGCTGTGAGATCTTTTACGCGGCGGCCATTCCGCGGACCGACGGGTTCACCCGGTTATGGCCGGGGTCGGTTCCGGCTGAGGGCGAAATGACACCCTAAGCGTTAGCTCTGTGTCGTTGCACGATGTCAGCGACGGTATTCTTGCTGATACCGAGCTCGCGTGCGATCCAGCGATAGCTGCGTCCCTCGGCCCTCATCGCAACCACCTTAGGCAAAAGTCGGTCTGATTTTGGTCGCACTCCGGCCTGACGACCAAGCCTCTTACCACGTGCCTTCGCAACAGCAAGGCCTGACTTGACCCGCTCGCTGATGAGATCCCGCTCAAACTCCGCAATGCCGGAAAGAAACGTCGCCAGCATTCGTCCATACGGCGACGAAAGATCGAACGCCATTCCATTCATGGCTATCACGGAAACCTTCCAGTTCTCCAGTTCACGTAGCGTATTGAGCAGATCGAGCGTCGAGCGCCCCCACCGGGAAAGCTCAGTGACCAGGATTGCATCAATTTGTCTGGACTGGGCAAGCGCCAGGACTTTCTTTCGCTCGGCCCGGTCGAGTTTAGTTCCTGAACCTGTTTCCTTAAATATTCCCACCACGTCGTAGCCGGCACGGCCGGCGAAGGCTCGCAGATCAAATTCCTGGCGTTCACAAGACTGATCCGCTGTTGAAACCCGGCAGTAAATGGCGGCACGATGTCCCAATTGAACCCTCCTGGATTTTTGTATCGGAACGCCCTGATTTATATGGGCTGGCTGTTGTCCAAAACAGACTATACTTCAAAAGGGACGAATTTGTATGTCACGACGCCATATTTTCACCGAACGGCAGCGAGCAGCGCTGTTCGATCTGCCCACGGACGAACTGTCGCTACTGAAGTTCTACACGCTGGGCGATGATGACCTGGAAAACATTAGGCAGCGCCGCAGACCGGAAAACAGGATTGGCTTTGCCCTGCAACTTTGTGCCTTACGATATCCGGGCCGTGCACTGGCTCCTGGTGAGATGATCCCGCGTGAAGTCCTTTCCTTCGTCGGTGCTCAGCTTGGAGTTCCGGCTGATGCGCTTCTCACTTATGCCACACGGCGCCAAACCCGTCAGCAGCACATGGACACGCTGCGCGAAATTTACGGCTACAAGACCTTCACGGGCCGTGGTGCCCGTGATCTGCGGGAGTGGACTTTCGGCCAGGCCGAAGATGCCAGATCAAACGAGGATCTTGCTCATCGTTTTATTGTGCGGTGTCGGGAAACTTCCACCATTCTGCCCGCAGTATCGACAATCGAGCGCTTGTGCGCGGATGCTCTGGTCGCCGCTGAGCGGCGGATTGAAACGCGGATTGCGGAAAATTTAACAGCGGATGTTCGCGATCACCTGGACAAACTTCTGAGTGAAATGCTCGCCGGCAATATCAGTCGTTTCATCTGGCTTCGCAACTTCGAGGTTGGTAACAACTCGGCTGCTGCTAACCGTTTGCTCGACAGGCTCGAATTTCTGCGTACCCTGAATATCAATCATAGTGCTTTGGCCAGCATACCTGCCCATCGCATTGCCCGGCTGCGTCGGCAGGGTGAACGCTACTTCACCGACGGTTTGCGTGACATCACTTCGGACCGCCGCTGGGCGATCCTTGCCGTCTGTGTTGTGGAGTGGGAAGCGGCGATTGCTGATGCCATAGTCGAAACCCATGACAGGATCGTAGGAAAAACCTGGCGGGAAGCGAAGCGCCAGCATGACGAAACAATTTCCGGCTCTAAAGCCACACTCACGGATACGATCCGTACCTTCACCGCGCTGGGAGCTTCGTTGCTTGAGGCCCGCAGTGACGGAACCCCGCTGGAGATGGCTGTCGCCAGTTCGGTTGCATGGGACCGGCTCGCTCAACTGGTAGCGACAGGGACTCAACTCAGCAACACGCTAGCCGATGAGCCTCTTGCATATGTCGGGCAGGGATACCATCGCTTTCGTCGTTATGCGCCCCGCATGTTGCGCTGTCTGAAGCTCGAAGCCGCGCCGGTCGCCGGACCATTGGTAGCAGCAGCTTTGTCGATCGGAGAGATGAAAGGTGTTGCATCGCCAGAAAGGCGTTTCCTGCGGCCCAGCTCCAAATGGAACCGTCATTTACGAGCTCAGGAAAAAGGAGATACCCGTCTTTGGGAAGTGGCGGTACTCTTTCACCTCCGGGATGCTTTTCGTTCCGGAGATGTCTGGCTCGCTCATTCGCGCCGCTATGGTGACCTCAAGCAGGTACTGGTGCCGATGATCGCGGCGCAGGAAAATGCAAAACTGGCCGTGCCTTCCAACCCACAGGATTGGCTGGCAGACAGAAAGGCGCGACTCACGATCGCTCTTAAGCGGCTGGCCCGGGCTGCCCGTAACGGCACTATTCCGCACGGTAGCATAGAAGATGGAACGTTGCGGATCGACAGGTTGACAGCAGACGTGCCGGATGGTGCCGAGGCACTCATACTGGATCTGTATCGCCGAATGCCGTCCGTTCGGATTACCGACATGCTGCTTGAAGTTGATGCAGCCCTTGGTTTCACAGATGCGTTTACCCATCTGAGAACCGGGGCTCCATGTCGCGACCGGATCGGTCTGCTCAACGTCCTGCTCGCTGAAGGGCTCAATCTGGGCCTGCGTAAGATGGCGGAAGCTACAAACACGCATGATTACTGGCAGCTCTCACGCCTTGCCCGCTGGCATGTTGAAAGCGAAGCCATGAACCAGGCATTGGCAATTGTGGTGGCCGCGCAGGGTAAACTGCCGATGTCACGCGTCTGGGGGATGGGCACGTCAGCATCGAGCGATGGTCAGTTTTTCCCGACAGCGCGGCATGGCGAAGTCATGAACATGGTCAATGCCAAATATGGTTCTGTTCCCGGCCTCAAAGCGTATACTCACGTAAGCGACCAGTTCGCGCCATTCGCTTGTCAGTCGATCCCGGCGACCGTGAGCGAGGCACCGTATATTCTCGATGGACTACTGATGAACGAGGTCGGTCGCCATGTTCGCGAACAGTATGCCGATACAGCAGGATTCACCGACCATTTGTTCGGAGCCAGTAGCCTGCTCGGCTACAATCTCGTTCTGCGAATCAGGGATCTGCCATCGAAGCGGTTGTACGTATTTAATCCCGATACGACCCCCAGGGAGTTACGCAAGTTGGTAGGTGGAAAAGCCCGGGAGGATCTTATCGTTGCGAACTGGCCTGATATTTTCCGTTGTGCCGCGACGATGACCGCTGGCAAAATCAGGCCCAGCCAACTCCTGCGCAAGCTCGCTTCTTACCCACGACAAAACAACCTTGCAGTTGCGCTTCGTGAAGTTGGTCGTATTGAACGGACCCTTTTCATTATTGAGTGGATCCTGGATACGGACATGCAGCGGCGTGCTCAGATCGGTCTTAACAAGGGAGAGGCCCACCATGCGCTCAAAAATGCGCTCCGTATCGGGAGGCAGGGGGAAATTCGCGATCGCACGACAGAGGGGCAGCACTACCGAATCGCTGGGCTCAATTTATTGACTGCGGTGATCATTTACTGGAATACCGTCCATCTTGGTCATGCCGTCACGGAGCGGCGGAACGAAGGGTTGGATGTTCCCCCTGAATTTCTTCCCCACATATCCCCATTGGGCTGGGCGCACATTCTACTGACTGGCGAATATCTTTGGCCCAAGGAACCGAAAGCTTAGGGTGTCATTTCGCCCTCAGCCGGAACCGACCCCATATAGCGGCGTCCGGCGCGGTATGCGGCGACGCAGGTCGAGGCACTCCCTGCGAACGGGTCGAGGACAATCGCGCCCGGGGCGCTGAATGACTCAATCAGCGGCTGTAGCGCCTCCACCGGTTTCTGGTTCGGGTGCAGTGGGTTGCCGGTATACGGAAAAGGCATCACATCCGGCAGCGGTCTGAGGGGCGGCACCGGGCGGCCTTTGGCAAGGACATAAGCCCCTTCATGGCGGTAGTCCACGAATCCGCGACGGTCTTTCGCATTACGGCGGTTGGAAGCATAGGTTTTGGTGAACACAAGCTGGCCCACGGCATAGAACCCCGCCGCCTTCCACGCGGCCATAAAGCGGTCCACCCGGTTCCAGCCGTAGAAACTGACCATCAGCGCGTCTTTTTTCAGCACGCGGTACATCTCAAGGGTGGCAGGCGCCAGCCATTCATCGGTTTTATCGCCGGCAATACTGCGCCCGGAACGGTCCTTAAACCCTACTAAATAAGGTGGGTCAGTCACGATAAGGTCCACGGCACGGTCGGGGAATCCGCGCATCACATCAATACAGTTCCCGAGAATGAATCTGGACATGACAGCACTCCTGTAGTCAGAGGGGGCAGGAGGCATCACCGCGATACCGTTCCCTGCCGCACGCTGCCTGTTCATCGCGTCCGGTCACGGGTCAGGCCGACCGTGGAATACCGCAGCCGTCAGTCTTTTCGACGGCAAGGATATGCCGCGAAAGCGGCTTGAAGGGCGTTCCTTAAAAGGGCGAGGGACTGGCGTACACTCTCAACGACGCCGGGCCTGAGCGGAAAAGCCGCCCGTCCCGTACCCGACCGGACGCGAGACACTGGCAGCGGGTGGCAGGCCTTCAGCGACATCAGGGAAAGAGGAGTATCGGCATACCTGTCCACAAACACGGGGTTTAAGATTGTGGATAACCTGAAGGCAGACAGCGGAGAAGCGCGGTGGGACAGGCGTCATCACGCCTGTGTTTTTTTTATACAATCAGCGACAAAGCATCAGCGGTTCCGGGATTTATCTCCGGCCACGGAGAGGCCGATATACACGCCCGCGCCCCAGATAACCTGGGAGAGCACGAAAACCCACAGCGGGACGTCGAACACCAGGAGCGGGAGCAGGCATACCGTCACGATACCAATCATGCGGCTGCCGTACTGTCTGCGTACCGGTTCGCTGCTGTCGACGGGTACGCCGGCAAAGCGGAGAGCATTTCTGAAGACGGGGGACATAAAGACCTCCTGGATAAAAATTCATTGGTTATCTGTATATTACAGGATACCGCTACCTGTGTAGCCCCGATATACGTTTTTTCAGGTCACTCATTTTTTCGCAACCACAGCAATGTTTTAGCCCGGAACGGCATAAAGAGGCTTGCAAATTCTGACAACCGGGAAAATAATAACTGTACATCCATACAGTAAAGAGGTGCGCCATGTTGCAGATTTCCGTCCGTTTTTCCCCGGAGCAGGTGAAGGCCATGCGCAGCGGCACCTTTGCCGCACTGCAGCAGGAAATTGAGCGCCGCCTCACCCCACGATACCCTCAACTCTGGCTGAACATCGGAAAAAGTTCGCAGACCGCGCTGGATGTCAGCGGCGCGCGCAGCGACAAGGAAAAGTCGGACATCATGAACACACTTGAAGCCATCTGGCAGGACGACACATGGCTGCCGGAATGAGTCGCAGGGAGCCCCTGTTTGACCCGGAGGCGGTGTTCACTCTTCCGGCCACGCCATCTTCCCTGCAGCTGCCCCTGTTTGCGGATGCCTGTGCGGCGGGTTTTCCGAGCCCTGCCGGGGATTATGTTGAGCAGGAGCTGGATTTAAACAGCCTGTGTATCCGCCATCCGGCAGCCACTTATTTCCTGCGCGCCAGCGGAGAGAGTATGAAAGACCTCGGTCTGTATGACGGCGACATTCTGGTCGTGGACCGGTCGGAGACCGCCGTGGACGGCGATGTGGTGATTGCGGAAGTGGACGGCGGGTTTACGGTAAAGCGGCTGCGTCTGCATCCCCGCCCTGCCCTGGAGCCGATGAATCCGGCTTATCCGACGCTCTGGCCGGAAGAACTCACGCTGTTCGGCGTGGTGATGCACTTCATTCATCGTACCCGCGCCCGCCTGTAAGGAGTACCGGTATGTTTGCCCTGGCTGACGTCAACAGCTTCTATGCCAGCTGCGAGAAGGTCTTTCGCCCGGACCTGCGCGACAGGCCGGTGATAGTCCTCAGCAACAATGACGGCTGCGTAATCGCACGCAGCCGCGAAGCCCGCGCCATCGGTATTCCGATGGGCGCCCCCTGGTTTAAGGTGAAGGGACTGGCGGAAAAGCATAACGTGGCCGTGTTCTCCAGCAATTATTCGCTGTACCACAGTATGTCAGAACGGGTCATGCGTTGCCTTGAGGCGCTGGCGCCGCGCGTGGAGCAGTACAGTATCGATGAGATGTTCCTCGACGTCGCCGGCATCGACAACTGCGTGGATTTTGAGGATTTTGGGCGCCAGTTGCGAGAGTATGTGCACCGCCACACCGCGCTGACCATCGGCGTCGGTATGGGACCCAGCAAAACGCTGGCAAAATCAGCCCAGTGGGCTTCCAAAGAGTGGCCGCAGTTTGGCGGCGTACTGGCTTTGACCCCGGATAATCCCCGCCGGACAGAGAAACTGCTTTCACTGCAGCCGGTGGAAGAAATATGGGGTGTTGGGCGCCGGATCTCGAAGAAGCTGAACACAATGGGGATCACCACAGCACTGCAGCTGGCGCGCGCGAATCCAGCATTCATCAGGAAGAATTTCAACGTGGTGCTGGAGAGAACCGTCCGGGAACTCAACGGAGAAAGCTGTATTTCGCTGGAAGAAGCGCCTCCGCCAAAACAGCAGATAGTCTGCAGCCGGAGTTTTGGTGAACGCATCACGGAATATGACGCAATGCGCCAGGCTGTCTGCCAGTACGCGGAGCGTGCTGCGGAGAAACTACGCAGTGAGCGGCAGTACTGCAGACACATCGCGGTCTTTGTGAAAACGTCGCCGTTTGCCGTGAAGGAGCCTTACTACGGAAACATGGCCAGCGAGAGTCTGCCGTTCCCGAGCAGAGACTCGCGGGATATCATCGCCGCTGCCGTCAGAGCCCTCGGACGCATCTGGGTCCCCGAGCACCGTTATGCCAAAGCCGGCGTGATGCTGAACGATTTCACGCCTGCGGGGGTTTCTCAGTTGAGTCTGTTTGATGATGTTCAGCCCCGGGCAAACAGCGAAGCCCTGATGAACGTTGTGGACGGGATTAATCATTCAGGACTTGGGAAAGTCTGGTTTGCGGGACGAGGCATCGCTCCTGACTGGCAGATGAAGCGAGATTTACTGTCGCCAGCATATACCACAAGATGGGCGGACATTCCGTCAGCAAGGCTCTGTTAAAAAACAGCATGAAGTCATGAAGTCATGAAGTCATGTTTTTTCAGGTTCGCTCAAACATATGTGTCATTATCGATGAAGTGCAAAACCGAGGGTTTCTGGAGCTAGAGACAGGCTTAAAAAATCGCATGAAAGAATGACATCATGAAAAACCACTTTCATGATGTCATGCTAACATTATTTCATTTTATTTCTGTACATGTCATACCCGGCAAGGAGCATATCGGTCATCGAGATCCCCTGCTCTGCTGCATATGCCTTCATTTCTTTATGTTTCGACACCGGAACTTTGATTTGGATAGGTTTGACAGCCGAATCCGGAACAGCCCCTTTTCCGGTAACATCCAGTGTCGGTTCGTCCTCTTTCGGGGGCTCAATTTTAATTGATTTACCAGGGCCTTTCATAAACTTCCTCATGCTCAGGGTAATGATATCGTTAAATCATGCTATCATGAATTAATTATATCATGAATCTCTTCAATCATTTGTTTTGCAGTCTCATTCAACGATTTGAATGGCGTTTCATGTAATGCCCGTCCAGTATCAAGAGCTTCGCCGTAACTGGTTTTGAAGGGGATGACTGTATTGATTACTTTATAACCCCACGCTTTGATTGTTTCCTGAGCTTTTTCGCCCTGCGATTGAGATGGTGATTTAGAAACGATAAAGACAATCTTGCTCTTATCAATCCCCTTCTTTATCAATTCACGAGCCAGTTCAAGTGAGGGTTCAAGATCATCAATAGTAGTCCCCGTGGTAATAATGACGAGGTCAGATTCATCTGCGACATCCAGTGACGTTGTCTCTGCTGCAGGGCGCCCATCGATGATCAGCAAATGACAGCTATCTTTCATCCTGACAGCAGTTTCAACCCGGCGGTAAAGAGCACAATCTATCGGGCTTAGCCCACTTTTCTCGCGTCGTTCTGTCCACTTCAGTGAGGTTTGTTGTTTGGTGTCTATATCAGCCAGATGCGTCTTCCATCCAGCTTCTGAAAATCCAACAGCAAGCGTTCTAGCTTCGGTGCTTTTTGAACCACCGCCTTTCTGACCAACGATCGATATAACCTTTCCCATGGTATCACCCTTCATTAAATCATGATTTCATTATCAAGTTCTACAACTAAGCTAACTATGACATAGCTGAGGTAAAGGAACAACATTAAATCATGATTTAATGATTTCAGTAAAACATGCAAAACAATAATGACTTAAATTACAATAGCATAAAAATAAATGAAATCATGATTTAATTATAACATGATTTCATTTATTGAGTAACTAAGGCGACCTGACTTGTCCTGACATAGAAACCTCCGCTACTAAACGTCCCCCCAAAAAAAAGCCGCATTAGCGACTCTGTTTACGGATGAATAGTTCTATGAAGCATCAATTGCCAGGCGGTACATTTCAGCCGATATCCTGTGCCTTGTGCAATCAATCGTTAGATCACGACCTCTACCATGCTTGGCTATTCCACCACCGTGTTAAATCGAAACCGCGAGTCAGCTCGGAAAAGCGAGGGGCTGGACAAGCCTGGAGGGCGCGTTAGCCTGACACATTAGGGTATATCCCAGAGTGACTGGCAGACGCGATCTACGGGCTTATGTATAGGCATTACTGTCGGCACTGTTTCTAATTTTTTGATGAATGAACCTTTATATTATTGAAAGGCTCTAGCTTTACATTTAAGAGACTCTGCTCACCAGACGTATCTCGGCTGAATAATTTTCGATATCCAAATAGACCCCTATTTACTGTTCTCGCTCCATTCTGAGCTGCTAGGTCGCGCAGCCAGTACTGGCTCCCCCGATAACCTGCTCCCGGGCTCCCTTCTGCTTCTCCAGAGCATGGTAGTTGGCATAGCTGAGGACAATTTTTTCACGTTCAACTGATTAATTCTAGCTAAAAAACTAGTTATGTAATATAACTATAATTCATAGCTAATTTGTATATCATCCACGCTTACAGGAGAGAGAATATGTACGTAAAACCCACAGATGTTTTATCCCCCAGAGGCCATGTAGAGGTGCTAGATGTGCTTTACGATGCGGGCGAATGGGACGTGTCCGTCGCCCGCATTAACTACCGGGACGAACTGAACCAGCCCTTCAGCGAATGTACCGGCATACGCTGGAATGGTAATCTGGATGAGGGTAGTAAAGGTATGCCGCTGTCGCGGGGATATCCCGTGTGGTTTGTAATCCCCAAGGAGTTTGCCGCGTGTATTCAGGCTAGAGCACTGGAGCTCAACACCGATAATATTCCTGCGGTCATTGCCGAAATTAAAATGAAAGTCGAGTCTGAGCGCGCATCGAACCCTAACACTAACATGTTGGAATACAAAACAGCGCGTCAGCTGTCAGAAACTGACGTCGATGCGATACTGGGCGGTCTGAAAGACGTCGGGATTTTTGAGGCTTTCACGGAAGGCGCCCATACGATCGATATCAACGGTGTTCACACCCTGATGCTGATGTTTCCGGCCAAAAGAAAATAGGCAAGTAGAAAAATCGGATACCAATATAAACTGGTTGGGCAGGGAGGCATTCAGTGCTGACTTTGCCAGCCAGCCACAACTTATGTGGTCACAATAATATTACTTTAAGTGGAACACATAGAGCATACAATATGGGATGTACAAAACCGACCGGTTTCGTACATGTAAGATATAGTATGTCCGAAAGTTAGTGTTTTTAGTTTCGGACATGCGCTATAATAAGTACATCCATTTCGTACATAAAATAACTATATGTCACGAGTTTTTGCCTACTGCAGGGTATCGACCCTCGAACAGAACACTGAAAACCAGCGTCGTGAGATCGAAGCGGCCGGCTTTTCCATCAGACCCCAGCGACTGATTGAAGAGTACATAAGTGGTTCAGTCGCGGCTGCTGAACGCCCTGGATTTATGCGTCTCCTTGATCGAATGGAAAACGGGGACGTTTTAATCGTAACGAAGCTGGATCGCCTCGGGCGAAACGCCATGGATATCAGAAAAACCGTTGAGCTACTTTCTGCGTCAGAAATACGGGTACACTGCCTGGCGCTGGGAGGGGTAGACCTCACCAGTCCGGCCGGAAAGATGACAATGCAGGTAATCTCGGCGGTTGCTGAATTTGAGCGCGATCTGCTACTTGAACGTACACATGCTGGTATTGCGCGGGCTAAGGCATCCGGAAAGCGTTTCGGCCGCCCGCCGGCTCTGGATGACGAACAAAAGAAAGCGGTGTTCTTGCGTCTTAGTGAAGGGAAGAGTATCAGCGCGATCGCCCGCGAATTTGACACCACACGGCAGACCATTTTAAGAGTGAAAGCGATAATGGAGGACGCTGATGCTCGTTCATGAGTTGCTTTTCTGAGTATGTCTGCTTTGTGCCAGGAGCAGACATTAACGACCAAGCATTGGCGGCAATTGAGCTCAGCGCAATTGCCGTTCAAGTGCAACTCCGTTCTATGTGATTGCTGCATTGATTCGTTTATATCTTTGGGTAAAGGCCTCTCTGCCACCTTCCATCACTCTGCATATCTCATCGCGTATGGAAGGTTCTTGAAGACCCCCTTGCGTCACAATTCTGGTTTGGCCAGACCGAATATCAAGGGCAATGACGTTTTCCGCATCACCATTCACGACGATGTTAGCGTTGTGCGTGACTACTAAAACCTGCCGTTTTTGTTTGATCTCACGCAATTGCGTTACGATCAGATCATAGATCAAGTGGTTATCAAGATCATCCTCAGGCTGATCAAGTATAAGAGGCTCATTGCCATATGAAAGGATAAATGCAAGGAGAGCCGCCGTTTTTTGCCCCGGAGATCCTTGCTCTACGGGTTTGAAACTCTCGCCGTTCTTGAGGCTATATCTGATATCCAGAGAATCACCAGGAAACCAGCACTGAATTCGATCTATCTGTTCCGGAGTTAGCCCCTGAATGTGGGATACAAAACGTCGATCTTTGCAGGAATCCACCGCCACAGTATCGTTTTCATGGATTGCAAGTAGCGATGATTTTATTTTCTCAATTTTATCATCCATAGTATTGGATTGGTCTTGCGTTAAATAAGCCAGCAAGCCCTCATCCCCGTCAACAACTCCAATGTCGCGGTCAAATCCGCCACTACTGCGGCCGATCAGGTTACGGAATTCTTCCTCAACCGTAAGCTTGTTTCCAAACGGAATGACATTGATCTGTACATATGAATTGCCGACGAGGGTATCCTTGAGAAAGTCCTCACGGAGCTTGGTTATCAATGCTCGATGCTCATGGAGCTTGACCAAGTATTCTTCCGCGCTCTTCTGATGCTGCGCAAGAGTTTCTCTCTTTTTGTCGAATCCCTTGAGCTTATCTTCGAAATCTTGTCGCTGCTTAACCAGAACACCATATGCAGATGGATCACCTGCGTCTGCTGCGCTGAGTTGACCGAGGAGGCCGGTGTATTCATGGCTCGCCGCTGTAATTCTTTTCGATATTCCCAAGTCTGACCGAGTTTGATTCCATGAGTTCTTTACATCATCAATCCGCTGCGCGATCGAGTTCATCTCTGTCTGAAGCTTCTCAAACGTCGCACGGATGCCCTTGATGGTATCGAAGAGTTCTTTGTCATCCGCATTCCCAATGTCGAAATATTGTAGATCCAATTCTGCTGGCAGCAGTCTTCCAGAAATATCTCGGACCTGTTCGGCGGAACCCTCCCAAGTCGTTACCCAAGAGTCCATAGCCTTACTCTGGTTCTGTCTGAGTTGGTAAGCCTTAAGGACATCCGCGTGGCCCGCCTTTTCAAAAACATCGAGTTTGCGTTTGACGTCTTCAAGCTGACCTTTGGTTACCGATTCCTCCTGAAGCCCGGTCTGAACTTCACGCTCTTGGGCGCGAAGCGAGAAATATTTGGAAACCAGTTCATCCCACTTAAGCTGCCAATCACGATGATTGACCACCGCGGCATCATCGACAACTTGCAAGAGTGCTTGGGGATGCTTTGCCAATTCGAATATCTGTTTCTGGCTGTAAATCCTGACAGGAAATCGTTGTGCTATGTCTCCCTCGGAAGCACACCAGACTCCGGGAGCGGTCTCTTCCTCGATGCTGTATATGTCGTCGGTATTAGACCAGGTGATTCGGAAACGGCCACCGTCTTTTCGAAAGCCTACAGTTATTTTCGTGGAATCTTTTAACAGCCCTTCATCTTGGCGGTCTTTCGAAGTTTGACTGTATTTGGTAAATTCCTTTTCAAGGCTCTTGGGGATTTCTCCCTTTCGTTTAAGAGCAATCCGCAGGAATTCCAACGATGTCGATTTCCCAGTGCCTCGTCCACCAATGATAGTGTTGAGCCAGGGGTTCAGTTGACAAGATAAAGATTGCCCTCGCCCTAAGTACTTCGCATCATCAACCACGATACTTTCGATGGCAAGTTGTCCATGGATATTGGGGTCACCAGTGAAGTTGTCCGACCGCTTCAGTGAAAGAGCACCATCAATGAGCGCCAGCCGTAATCCGTCATAAGATGGCTCCGACATTTTTACCCAAGTGAAATGGCTACCCGGATAGCGTTGATTTCCGGTACCGGACGGATGATGGGAATCGGTTCCAAGAATCTCTGCCCAATTCAAATTCTTGCTAATGTAGAGCTGCGGTTTTGCTTTAGCAAGGTCCGTTACCTCCATAGCAAAAACACATTTGTTGTCAAGCACCTGCTCTAGTGTGTTGCCCGTACAGACCGTAAAAAGTCCGCTAACCTGATCTACATGAGCAGGTATTGCAAGCCCTCCTGACCTAGCAATTTCGTCGATCACCTCAACTGCCGAGCATTCAGAGCAGCCGTCGCTCTTTCCTTTGGTGGCGCGATACCTGACCGCACCAAGCAGTGAGTCGATATCAGAGGTTGTCTTGTCTTCTCCGAAAATGGCCAGAATATGGATATTCCCCTGAACAGTAAGCTCAACACCAGGGAATAAGTAGAGTGGTCGATAATCTTCATGACTCTCAGATGCCAGTTCCTTGAGTGCATGCTTGAGCGGATCAATCCAAGCGCCTGAATTATGGTCCGTGACAGCGACACAATCGATGCCTTGTCGCATGTAGTTGAGCAGCCAATCTTTATGAGTGATCTGCATATACTGGGCCTGATTAGGGCCTTTTCCATAATCGTCCGATGCCGGAGTGTGATTATGGAAGTCGAATTTCCACCACCGAGAACCAATCCAGTTCATTTGTACCGTTCCTATTCTTTTTATTAGTGCGGCTGCGCGAGGTCGCTAACTTTGCAAACTAGATTACCTTGTAAGGTTGGGAAGTCCAACGTCCGCTGTTCGCTCATAGCGGACTTTAGCCAGCTGCAGGATTTGACCTTGCATTGCACCATCAGAATCTGGCGAGCCGTAGGAGCCCAGAAGGATACTTTTCTTTTTTCTGATTACAGTCGGTTTCAGCTGCAGGCAGAGCATCTACAAAAGCCTTCCTAGCAGCTTCTGTCTGACTGTGGAAAAATGACGAGTTGAATTTCAGGACAACAGAGGGATATGTATGTCGGCTTTTCATAACTGGCTACTTGAGATCGCAGGCGGGAATTACTTCGTTTACATTAAACGCCTTTCCGCCAATGACACTGGCGCAACAGGCGGTCATCAGGTCGGGCTTTATATCCCTTCTGGTATCGTTGAGAAGCTATTTCCGTCTATCAACCATACCCGTGAGCTCAACCCTTCAGTCTTTATCACAGCACATGTGTCATCACATGACTGCCCGGACAGCGAAGCCCGGGCAATTTATTACAACAGCCGTCATTTTGGTAAAACCCGAAACGAGAAGAGGATTACACGCTGGGGAAGAGGCAGCCCGCTTCAAGATCCTGAAAATACCGGAGCCCTGACTCTTCTGGCTTTCAGGCTTAATGAGCACGGCGGGGACAGTACGGCTGTCGACATCTGGGTCTGCGTCAGCCCTGATGAAGAGGACATTATTGAGACGGCTATTGGTGAAGTGATCCCCGGAACGCTTATATCCGGGGCTGCCGGGCGAATCCTAGGCGGCCTGTCTCTGCAGCAAATGCCCGTTAATCATAAATACACTATCCCGGAGGACTGGCAGCAGCGCTTTCCGTCCGGAAATGAAATTATTGAGTATGCCGCCGGCCATTATGTGAAAAATTCCCTTAATCCGGATGAGCAGCTTATTGACCGTCGGCGCGTCGAGTACGACATTTTTCTGTTGGTTGAGGAACTCCATGTTCTGGACATAATCCGGAAAGGATTTGGCTCCGTGGATGAATTCATTGCGCTGGCCAACTCTGTCAGTAATCGTCGTAAATCCCGGGCCGGAAAGTCACTGGAGCTGCACCTGGAGCATCTCTTCATTGAGCACGGGCTACGGCACTTTGCTACGCAGGCAGTTACGGAGGGCAATAAAAAACCTGACTTCCTTTTCCCTTCCGCAGAGGCTTACCACGACGCCGAATTTCCCGCAGAAAATCTGCGTATGCTGGCAGTTAAGACCACCTGCAAAGATCGCTGGCGCCAGATACTGAATGAAGCCAACAGAATTTCTCCGGTTCATCTGTTTACGCTGCAGGAGGGCGTATCACAGGCACAGTACAGAGAAATGCAGGCGGAAGGGGTCAGGCTGGTCGTGCCGTCGTCAATACATAAAAAATACCCGGAAGCGGTAAGGGCAGAATTAATGACGCTGGGCGCCTTTATTGCCGAGCTCACAGGGCTTTACGCCGATCTTGCTTAAATAATCTCCCGGCATACCCTGCCGGGAGGTGCACTCAGATGTTATCCACCTTCCCAGCACCGGCAGAAACGGCTTTCAGAATGTAAGGCTCCAGCAGTCTCGCAACCGCTTCAAACACAGGAACCACTACGGAGTTACCGAACTGACGGTAAGACTGCGTGTCCGACACCGGAATACGGAAAGGCCTGCCGTCGGGCTTCTCGAAGCCCATGAGGCGCGCGCACTCACGCGGCGTCAGCCTGCGTGGCCGATGCGCCTGATTTTCTTCGTTCGCGAAATCTGTTTCACCCGTAGCCATATCCCAGCCACGATCAATCAGAATTTCAGATCCGTCTTTGTGATAGCGGGCAGAAAGCGTACGGGCAACGCTTTCCCTGTTTTCAGGGTTTACCAGGCCAAAACCGAAGCCGTTCCCCTTAGCCGCGTGCTTTTTGGCGTAGTTGTAAAGGTACTCCCAGAGCTTTGGCGTCAGGATATATTTGCTGTCCACCACTGGCTCCAGTAGTTCGCCAAATGACGGCCGCTGTTCCGGATAAAAACGACTGACATCCCGCAGGGTAAAACCCTGGTGAATATTCAGATCGCGGCGGAAACCAACCAGCACGATACGTTCACGGTGCTGAGGCAGGAAATGCTTTCCGTCGATGACTTTAGGATCGCTTTTGCCCATGTCAGCCGCATCCGCCACTTCATAACCCAGCTCGTCCAGGGTCTCCATAATGACTTTAAAGGTTTTACCCTTGTCATGGCTCTTCAGGTTTTTAACGTTTTCCAGCACAAAGACAGCCGGCTTTTTGGCGCGGATAATGCGCGCGACATCAAAGAAAAGGGTTCCCTGCGCTTCACATTCGAAACCGTGCGCCCGGCCGAGTGAGTTTTTCTTACTCACGCCAGCAAGGCTGAACGGCTGACAAGGGAAACCAGCCAGAAGTACATCATGATCCGGCACATGCTCGTCAATGTAGGCATAGGCATCAGTTTCTGGTACTTCAGGTTTGTCACTGAGCGTAACTTCCCGGATATCGAGATTAAACGTGTGTGCCTGCTCATCGTTAAACCAGTTGGCTTTATACGTGCGCACAGCCTCTTTATTCCATTCACTGGTAAAAACGCACTGGCCACCGATGGCTTCAAAGCCTTTTCGTATACCGCCAATGCCGGCAAACAGGTCAATAAACCGGAAAGCATAGTCCGGGTGATGCGCTGGCGCTTCCGGCAGCATTTTTCGCAGAAGAGCCTCTTCGGCTGACGTCAGCGACTTAGGTGAACACTTACCATTAATCCAGCGATTAAGAGTCTCGCGAGTCCACTCGTTTTTGCCGACTTTCCTAAGTAACTCGGCCACGTACTTCTGATCATAGATTTCCAGCACCTGCTCAATTAGCTTTTTATCATTTTCCTGCCGGAGCTTTTCGTCTATCTCTGCTTTCTCAAGCAGATCCTGCGCCAGTAATTCAAATTCAGACATAATGCCTCCAATGGGTCTTATAGGTGAAACTTTATCACTCATCTGACCCAGAGGGAAAGGTTTAATCTGGATATTTAAACAGTACCAACCATCGATAGCTGCTGTTTCTAAAAAGCACCTTAAGTGAGGCTTGGAACGGGAAATGGCTTCTTTACATAGTGATATGAGATTTATTAAGAGGGGAGTTAAGCGATCTTTACAATCGATCACGCTACGTGAATTCTGCTTAAAATTCGGCAGGTATGGCATAAAGCGGAGAAAATCGGCCCAGTATACTTTATATGTACCACCCAAAAAGATACCGGGTAATTTTATTGTGACTACTTAAGTGATACCATGATGAGCAGTACCACTTAAATGTTACCATCAGGACAAAAAATGTTCGTTTTTGGGTATCTCCGGGCATCCACTTCAGAGCAGGATGCCAGCCGGGCAAAAAATGTACTGAAGGCGTTTGCAAACCAACATGGCCACCGTATTGCTGGCTGGTATATCGATAATGTCTCCGGTACGACAATGAACCGCCCTGAACTGATCAGGCTTCTTGGTGATGCGGAACCTGGTGATGTGATCCTCATTGAACAGGTCGACAGGCTCACTCGCCTGGATGATGCAGGCTGGGAGACACTCAGAAAGCAAATTACAGACAAGCAGCTGGCCATCGTCAGTCTTGATCTACCGACCAGCTATCTGGCGCTATCCAGCACAGTAAGTGATGACTTTACCCGAAGCATGCTGAAGGCCGTAAATGGCATGATGCTGGATATGCTGGCCGCTATTGCCCGAAAAGATTACGAAGACCGTCGACGTCGACAGTCAGAGGGTATCAGTAAGGCGAAAGCAGAAGGAAAATACCGGGGCAGGGTGGCCGATGCGCAGAAACACGAACTGATTCGCACTCTGCGCCTGGTCAATGGAAAATCGCTGCGAGAAACAGCTCGCCTGGCTGGCGTTTCTAAAATGACTGTGATCCGGGTCTGCTCCAGCGCTGATAAATAACGTTTACAAAGGAAGTAAGATGAAAACAAAAAAGATACCCCTGGTAATTTATACGGTAATCGTTGCAGGACTCACTATTCTGGGAACGCGACTCTACGACTCCGTTTCGGACACAACAGATCCTGCCATTGCAAATGGTCCCTTCTGGGCTGGATTGTGTGTGAAAACGGACAGTAAAGATGGAATGAATGAATTAATTTGTTCGAATATCAGGATTTTCGTGAAAGCCGAAGATTATGATCGCTCTGTTCGCAAACGTGAGTTGTCCGGCATCCCTGAATGATTGATATGCGAGAAGACTGACTGAGCGGCCTTACAGGAAAGAAAAACATCATCATCCGCCAGGCCATTATGTGCCGCTCGTGCCTGTGATAGCATATCCGGGTCAATTTTCAGAGCCAGGGCTGATGAAGAAGAAAAACAGCACACCCACTCCTCACGATGCTACGTTCAGGCAGTTTCTGACGCAACCGGATATTGCCCGGGATTTCATGGAGCTGCACCTCCCGGCAGAGCTGCAGGCCATCTGCGACCTCAGCACACTGAAACTGGAATCCGGCTCGTTTATTGAGGATGATCTCCGCCAGTATTTCAGCGACGTTCTCTACAGCCTGAAAACTACCGCCGGGGATGGCTACGTTCACGTGCTCATTGAGCATCAGTCCTCACCCGACAAACATATGGCTTTTCGCCTGATACGCTATGCGGTGGCCGCCATGCAGCGACACCTGGAAGCTGGCCATAAGAAGCTGCCACTGGTGATACCGGTCCTTTTCTATACCGGTAAACGCAGCCCGTATCCGTACTCCACCCGCTGGCTGGATGAGTTTGACGACCCGATTCTGGCCGGAACACTCTACAGCAGCGCTTTCCCGCTGGTAGACGTCACGGTCATTCCGGATGATGAAATCGCCGGGCATCGCAGTATGGCTGCCCTGACCTTGCTGCAGAAACATATTCATCAGCGCGATCTCGCTGAACTGGTTGACCGCCTGGCGCCCATTTTGCTGGCCGGATATCTGTCTTCATCACAGGTAGTATCGCTGGTACACTATATCGTGCAGGCAGGTGAAACATCGGACGCCGAAGCCTTTGTACGCGAACTGGCACAGCGTGTGCCGCAACACGGAGACGCCCTCATGACGATCGCACAACAGCTCGAGCAAAAAGGTATTGAGAAGGGTATCCAGCAGGGGATCGAGCAGGGCATCCAGCTGGGTGAACAACGTGGTATTGAAAAAGGCGAGCGCGAAGCTACTCTTAAAATTGCCCGTACCATGCTGCAGAACGGCATTGACCGCAATACTGTCATGAAAGTGACCGGTCTGACGGAAGAAGACCTGGCGCAGATCCGCCACTAATCCCCCTTTCCTGGCACTCCCTGTCCGGCCATCAGTGAATACTGGTGGGGCAGGGAGGCACCAGACTCAGGCTCTGCCTGCCAGCCACAGCGATTTAACAGCTTCATTACCCCTGCTACGCTCCCTGTCAGACGTGCTGTCAGCGGATTTGTCTGCTGGCCATTGTCGTCAAAAGCGGCATCGAGGTTTGTCCGTAAGAGATAAACGCCGTTTACTCCAGGATTGAGTACCAAGGCATATCGCCCGGCCCATTCTCTGTCGCTCATTACGCGGTAATTCCAGCCCATGTCTTTCGCTGTTTCCAGCGCATACGTCAGCCGGAACATGTCGTTCTGTTCAGTCAGCTCGCCGCTGCAGGAGCGCCAGACATAGTCCAGTTTGTCGGCCAGTTTTGCTCTCACACCCAGCAAACGCCCCTGATTCAGTAACCATTCGATATCGGGTGTAACATCGCGCGGAAATCGCCGCTGTTTCAGCGCTGTCGCCAGCCAGCGGGTGAGAAAAAGGTTTTCCTGTGCAGGAGACAGCTCTCCCTGCTCCTTTCTGGCCAGTGCCAGCGCGACAAGTGCGCACCATGCCAGATGCCCTGTTTTGTGTGTCAGCGCCACGCGGACTCACTCCCTTTGGTCTTATAGTGGTCAGTCAATATAGTGACAATTATGACAGGTAAGCCTGTTCAAAAGACAGGCCTGACTGTCATTACGGGAGGGACTGGCGCGCCATACAGCGTTCTGAAGGGACCGTGCCTGATTGCATAAAAAAAGCCAGCGTGAAAGGCTGGCCGGACACAATTGTGGTTCGTCAAAGGGAGCAAATCCCCGGAGTGTGGGACAGACACAATGCATCCGGTGAGAAGACTGTAGTCGTGGACTGCAGGAATGCCACTGCTGAAATAAAAGAATTATTTCAGCAATTCAGCCACTCATCACACGGACCCGGCTCTCAGCTGCCAGGTTACCCCACCAAAACAGGTCACGCCGACCACCTGCTCCCACGTTTCCTTCTGCTCCAGCTGCTTCTCCAGCGCATGAAAGTCTGCATGACTGAGCACGATATCTTCCCGCTCCCCGGGTGACTCCAGAATATACCCCTCGGGTATCCGTGCTGACGATTCAGCGGCCTGTCGTGACGATATACGCCAGAAGGTTTTGATGCATCCTCCGCGAGTGAGGGCATCGAGGATGATATGTTCAGCAACGCGCATGCAGAGCTCCGGTTAACAGTATTTCAAATGCCGGCATTCAGCCGGAGGGCCTCATCATGGCGCGTAATTCCTCAACGGACAACGGCTTTGCCTCATTGCCCCGATGAATCATGGCATGGCAGTTCGGGCACAACGGGACCAGCTCGTTGACCGGGTCAATCTGATAGTCAGGTCCGAGTGTTCTCAGCGGCCGGATATGATGAACGTGGATAAATCCTTTCCCGTGCTCACCCCAGGTTTTCTCAAAATCGAATCCGCAGCACTGACAGACGGCACCATGATACGCGATACAGGCCCGCCGTGCGGCCGGGTCGCGTTCATACGCGTTGATGGTGATGGATTTTGTGGCGCCCTCAATATAGCTACCGGCGACGGACAGCTCTTCGGGATAAGGGGTCTGACGCTCAGTGGAACGAAAACTCACGTTAAGCAACGTTTTCTGCCTCTGACGCCTCTTTTAATGGTCTCAGATGTCCTTTGGTCACCAGTTCTGCCAGCGTGAAGGAATAATGGCCGAGCATATTGATATGTCCGTGGCAAAGCGGGGAGAGGCGTGCGATATCTTCATCATTCAGTGTTTCACCCTGCGCCCGGAGATGATCCAGGGCTGCCTGCATATAAATAGTGTTCCATAACACGACGGCGTTAGTGACCAGCCCCAGTGTGCCCAGTTGATCTTCCTGACCGTCGGTATATCGTTTTCTTATCTCACCTTTTTGACCGTGACAGATGGCTCTGGCAACGGCATGGCGACTTTCTCCCCGATTAAGCTGGGTCAGAATGCGCCGGCGGTAATCTTCATCATCAATATAATTAAGCAGATACAGCGTTTTGTTGATGCGCCCCACTTCAATGATTGCCTGAGTCAGTCCGGAAGGACGTTCACTTTTCAGCAATGAACGGACCAGCACTGAAACCTGTACTTTGCCCAGCTTCAGGGAGCCAGCGGTCCGGATCATTTCGTCCCACTGAAGGACTATTTTTCGGGGATCTGATTGCCCTCTGGCAATATCATTCAGCACGCCATAGTCGGCATCATGGTCCATTCGCCAGAAAACCGAAGCACCGGCATCAGCCAGGCGTGGAGAAAACTGGTATCCCAGCAGCCAGAAAAGGCCAAAGACAAGTTCGCTGGCACCTGCTGTATCGGTCATAATTTCGGTTGGATTCAGCCCGGTCTCCTGTTCCAGAAGACCTTCCAGCACAAAGATAGAGTCCCTCAGCGTCCCCGGTATAACGATGCCATGAAAGCCGGAATACTGATCGGACACAAAGTTGTACCAGGTGATCCCTCTGTTATTACCAAAGTATTTGCGGTTCGGTCCGGCATTGATTGTTCTGACTGGCGTAACAAAGCGCATTCCATCTGCAGATGCCACTTCTCCTCCACCCCATATCTGTGCCAGTGGCAGCGTTGCCTGAAAATCAACCAGTCTGGCATTAGCGCTGGTGATAGTTTCAGCCCGCAGATAGTTCGCTTTTGTCCAGTTCAGCCGGTGTCGGGTCAGTGCAGGAACATTTGATCTGATCAGTGGTTCCAGACCGATATTGCAGGCTTCAGCCATCAGCACGGCGCTGATGCTGACGGGCAGATCATCAACTCTGGCACTGGCTTCACTAGCATGGAAAAACTCATCAGCAAATCCGGTATGGGCGTTAATTTCGAGCAGCAACTCCGTTAAATCCACCGGAGGGAGTAGATCACTGATCATTTTGCTCAGTCGTTTCAGACTGTCCGGCTCATCAAGACTGGCGAGGGGAGAAATTGTCAACCGGGGCTTCGGGCCAGAAACATCGAGTTCGACAGCCTCATTTTCGCAAAGACGTGCAGCAACCTGTCTGTAACGACTATCAAGCTGATGACCCAGAGATTTTATTGCTTCCTGCGGGTCTGTCGGGTGCCCCAAAGAACGATAAACCTTAATCCGGTTTGCCTGCCAGTCAGCACCCTGTAGTAATCTTGCACGAGGATCTCCCCACCGGTTACTGCCGGTAACGTAGACATCCCTCCGCCTCAGACTATCCTGCAGTTTACTGAGAAAGCAGAGCGTGTATCCCCTGCGGGTGATATGTTTTTCCTTGTTAATCACCAGCCGTTTCCATGACCGACTGATAATTTCCGTTGGTGCGTCGTCAAAAAACTGCCGCCGTGAGCTGAACTCCCGGCTGAGGTAGTCACAGGCATTCAGAGTGGTAACCCCGGCAGGTGCGGATGAAAATTTAACGGTATTCAGCAGATGGGGCAGGAAACGACGAACGCGCCCGTACTGCTCCACCATTTCTTCATGAAAATTATCGTCTGAGGGCCGGGCAATTTCACGGACAAGCGTGATGATTTCAGCCAGCTTTTGCCTTGGGATGTAGCTGAACACCTCAGCACGAATCGATTCGTCCGGTGTTTCTTCTTTCAGCAGGTACGAACATGCGCTGGCGAGCGCCAATGCAGATTTATCCAGATCCTTCAGCGAGCGGAGCCGTTTTTTCTGCCCAATCTTTCTGGCGTCACGGATGATAACGGCCAGCATGGCGTCCAGAACGTCCAATGCATCATCCAGCGCCAGCGTTTCCCATGCAAGGACAAAGGCAACCAGAACCGCCATCCTTTTCTGCGGTGACATCCTGGCAATATTGAACACCGAAGTCATACCAGCATAACGTGCGAGATTTTTCAGGCGCACAGCCGGGAGTGTACTCAGGTTTTCAGCATGCAGGCCAAAATCGTTCAGAGTTTTCCAGCGTTCAATTGCTTCATTAAACGCCGGACCACTGATGGTCACAGGGCCCTTTTTCAGTGATTCCAGTAAAGACAGGCGGCTGCAATCAGTTGGCCCCAGCAGCATCTCCAGCTGTGAACGCTGTTCGGCTGACGGTATCAGTGCCAGTTTGTTCCACAGGCGCAACGTCGCCTTTTCCCTTACCTCTGAAATCAACCGGGTCAGCGTAGTGGCTCCGGGGAGAATAATACGATGTTGCATAAGCCACCCTGTCGCCAGATCGAAAAGCAGGCCAGGACGTTCGTTGCTTATCCAGCTCCGGGTATATAAAAGACGGGTAAGGCGAAATGTCCAGGGCCAGGCAAATTCACGATACTGATAGTGCTGACGTATCAGCGCTGCATGCTCACGGCGGGTATTTTCCCTCTGACCGTATTCTGCAAGAACGGTGATATCACGAATCCCGAGCTGTCTGGCGGTAAAATGCCGGACGCCGGAAGGAATATGATTCATATCGGTGAGGAAGGTGCCCAGAAAACGGACACATCCAATTTGCAGGGCAATGCCCAGACGGTTGTGATCACCTCTGCTTTTTCCGATAAATTCCTTGTCTGCTTCATCAAGGTGAAAATATCGTGCCAGCTGAAGCTCATCCGGTTCACCGGTGAATCTGCCATAGCTTTCAGTCTGCTCAGTGGTCAGAAAGTCAACGGGCATATCGGCCTCCCTGCCTGACGGGCATTTAGTAACATTTTTCCAACCGTACGAAATGTTATAAATTATCAGACATAGTAAAACGGCTTCGTTTGAGTGTCCATTAAATCGTCATTTTGGCATAATAGACACATCGTGTCTGATATTCGATTTAAGGTACATTTTATGCGAATTTTTGGTTATGCGCGGGTCTCAACCAGCCAGCAGTCCCTCGATATTCAGATCAGAGCGCTCAAAGATGCAGGGGTAAAAGCTAACCGCATCTTTACCGACAAGGCATCCGGCAGTTCAACAGATCGGGAAGGGCTGGATTTGCTGAGGATGAAGGTGGAGGAAGGTGATGTCATTCTGGTGAAGAAGCTCGACCGTCTTGGCCGCGACACCGCCGACATGATCCAACTGATAAAAGAGTTTGATGCTCAGGGTGTCGCGGTTCGGTTTATTGACGACGGGATCAGTACCGACGGTGATATGGGGCAAATGGTGGTCACCATCCTGTCGGCTGTGGCACAAGCTGAACGCCGGAGGATCCTAGAGCGCACGAATGAGGGCCGACAGGAAGCAAAGCTGAAAGGAATCAAATTTGGCCGCAGGCGTACCGTGGACAGGAACGTCGTGCTGACGCTTCATCAGAAGGGCACTGGTGCAACGGAAATTGCTCATCAGCTCAGTATTGCCCGCTCCACGGTTTATAAAATTCTTGAAGACGAAAGGGCCTCGTGATACGCCTATTTTTATAGGTGTCTGGACTCGTGGGATCATGTACCCATGCGTAGCTGGCCGCTCTTCAAGGCCAGACACGTTTTGCGTACACTGTTCCAATCCGACTCTTCACTGGCAACTCGATGACCCAGGCACTGCACAGCCAAGCCCGTACTACCCACCTGATCCGTGAGGAAATCAGGAACTCGACGCTCCCGCAGGCCGAACTGGCCAGGATGTACAACGTCACCCGCCAAACCATCCGAAAGTGGCAAAACCGCGAGTCTCCTGAAGACAAGTCGCATGCGCCGAACAAGATGTACACGACGCTCACGCCCGAGCAGGAGCTCATCGTGGTGGAGCTGCGCAAGACGTTGCTGCTGCCCACGGACGACCTGCTGGCGGTCACGCGCGAGTTCATCAATCCAGCCGTCTCGCGTGCCGGCCTGGGACGTTGCCTGCGCCGCCACGGTGTCTCGGATCTACGTAACCTGGTCGAGCAGGAAGGCACTGCGCCCGCCACGAAAAAGACCTTCAAGGACTACGAGCCGGGCTTTGTGCACATCGACATCAAGTACCTGCCGCAGATGCCCGACGAGACGGCAAGGCGCTATCTCTTCGTTGCCATCGACCGTGCTACGCGCTGGGTCTTCATCGAGCTCTATGCCGACCAGACCGATGGCAGCAGTGGCGACTTCCTCAACAAAGTCCAGCAAGCCTGTCCCGTCAAGATCGTCAAGCTTCTGACCGACAACGGCAGCCAGTTCACCGACCGCTTCACGGCTGGCGGCAAGAAGAAGGAACCCAGCGGCACACACGTGTTCGACCGCCTGTGCAAGCAGCTCGGCATCGAGCACCGGCTCATCCCGCCTCGTCATCCGCAGACCAACGGCATGGTGGAGCGCTTCAACGGTCGTATCAGCGACATCGTCAACCAGACCCGTTTTGGTTCAGCTGCCGAACTGGAATCGACGCTGCGCAATTACGTCAAGATCTACAACCACAGCATTCCGCAACGCGCGCTCCAACACAAAACACCCGTTCAGGCGCTCAAGGAATGGCATGAAAAACGCCCTGAATTGTTCAGGAAACGCGTGTATAACCAGCCGGGTCTTGACATATAGGTTAATGTCATGATAATAATGGTTTCTTAGACGTCAGGTGGCACTTTTCGGGGAAATGTGCGCGGAACCCCTATTTGTTTATTTTTCTAAATACATTCAAATATGTATCCGCTCATGAGACAATAACCCTGATAAATGCTTCAATAATATTGAAAAATGACTTCTTAACGTGAGTTTTCGTTCCACTGAGCGTCAGACCCCTAATCCCAGCTGTAGCGGCCTGATTACATCCGGCCGCTACACCTAGCTCCACCTTCAAACAAGGAATATCGTTGATGTCACTGTATCGCCGTCTAGTTCTGCTGTCTTGTCTCTCATGGCCGCTGGCTGGCTTTTCTGCCACCGCGCTGACCAACCTCGTCGCGGAACCATTCGCTAAACTCGAACAGGACTTTGGCGGCTCCATCGGTGTGTACGCGATGGATACCGGCTCAGGCGCAACTGTAAGTTACCGCGCTGAGGAGCGCTTCCCACTGTGCAGCTCATTCAAGGGCTTTCTTGCTGCCGCTGTGCTGGCTCGCAGCCAGCAGCAGGCCGGCTTGCTGGACACACCCATCCGTTACGGCAAAAATGCGCTGGTTCCGTGGTCACCCATCTCGGAAAAATATCTGACAACAGGCATGACGGTGGCGGAGCTGTCCGCGGCCGCCGTGCAATACAGTGATAACGCCGCCGCCAATTTGTTGCTGAAGGAGTTGGGCGGCCCGGCCGGGCTGACGGCCTTCATGCGCTCTATCGGCGATACCACGTTCCGTCTGGACCGCTGGGAGCTGGAGCTGAACTCCGCCATCCCAGGCGATGCGCGCGATACCTCATCGCCGCGCGCCGTGACGGAAAGCTTACAAAAACTGACACTGGGCTCTGCACTGGCTGCGCCGCAGCGGCAGCAGTTTGTTGATTGGCTAAAGGGAAACACGACCGGCAACCACCGCATCCGCGCGGCGGTGCCGGCAGACTGGGCAGTCGGAGACAAAACCGGAACCTGCGGAGTGTATGGCACGGCAAATGACTATGCCGTCGTCTGGCCCACTGGGCGCGCACCTATTGTGTTGGCCGTCTACACCCGGGCGCCTAACAAGGATGACAAGCACAGCGAGGCCGTCATCGCCGCTGCGGCTAGACTCGCGCTCGAGGGATTGGGCGTCAACGGGCAGTAAGGCTCTGAAAATCATCTATTGGCCCACCACCGCCGCCCTTGCGGGCGGCATGGATTACCAACCACTGTCACATTTAGGCTAGGAGTCTGCGCGGCAGAGCCGTGTGACCGGTTTTCTGTAGAGCACTGACGATGGCGGCGGCGCTCTCTGCAATTGGCAAGGCGTCGGCGCCAAGGATACCAATCTTGCGGCGCGCGGCGTGTTATGACGACTGGGGTGCATTTGAGCCGCCCCATTTAACCTTCGCCCTCACAGATACGCCATTCGCCTCAGATTTAGCGCCATGCAGACGAGCTTCCACTCGGCTTGCACCTTGTCCAGGCCCCTCATGCTGAACTGACGCAATCCCATCACCGCCTTGATCCAACCATTCGGAGCCTCCACGATCGACTTGCGCCGGCGGTAAGCTGCATCGCCTTGCTCCGTTTTCAATTTCGCCGCAATCGCCGCCGTATGCGGATGGGTCTTGGCATTGACCTTGGCATCTTCACGTCCCTCGCGGCCGAGGGCAACGATGACATCGCCGTGGTGATCGGCGACCTTTGCCAGAACAGCCTCACTACGGAATCCCGCATCCGCCAGCGTCTGGGCCGGCATTTCTCCGGTGTTGGCCTGAACTGCTGCCAGCATGCCCAGCAGCGCCTGACTGTCCGCGGCGCAGTTGGTCAACTCCGCCGCCACGATGATCTGGTGCTCGGCATCGACCGCTGTGTACCCGTTGTAGCTCTGCTCGGAGCCACCACCGGCGTGTTTCATGATCCGGCTGTCCGGATCGGTGAAGCTTTCCTGATCACGGTCATCCGGCACACCAAACTCGCGTTTGTACGAGCCACCGCCCTTGTCCGAGCCATCCGGATGGCGAGGCCGGCGGCCATCGTCTTCGCTGCGCCCCCGGGCCTGGTCCGCTTCACGCTGGCGCGCTTCCAGGCGCGCCTTTGCCGCCTGGATCGCCTCCAGGCGCTTCTCGCGGCGAGAAATCTCGGCAGGAATGTCCAGCTCCGGCTCGTTACGCTCCTGGTCGTCGGTAGCCTTGGCGCGATCAAGCAGCGCCTTGATCTCGCAATGCAATTCGTCCTCGGCCGGCTTCATGCGCTTATAGCTCATCGCCTTGTGGTCGCCATGTTTGGCGGCTTCGTATTCAGGTTCTTTAGAGAGATCCTTTAGATCGCCGTTCCTCACTACTGCCGGGAAGTCTCCCCAGGGAGCACGTTCGGCCTTATGTTCGGTCATGGTTTCAATCCCGGTCAGCGTCCCATATAGCCCCGAAACCTGCCAGGTGGGCCAAGATAGACCAGGCACCATAAGCAATAGGGCTAGGGTTGGTTTTGCTCACCCAACGCCTGAAGGTTCGGGTTCCCTTTCCGCTGCCTCTCTCACCAGGCAAACCAACGAGATCAGCGACATCAACGCCACTGAGAGGCTTACTAAGCCCTTTTCGTTGCCTAATCAGCTCCAACACCTCTTTGATTTCATCGGCGGTTGGAGCCTGCCAATCTTCAGCGAACGGCCTAAGCGTTTCAGGTCTAATCATGCGATAAATCCTCAAATAGCCCCGGTCAATGCCGGGGCTTTTTTATCAATGGGTAACGGTCGCGGCGGCCTCCCGATACGCCTTCAGTTCAATCAAGAGCAAGCCAAGCTCCCGCATCTTCATGCGCGGCATATGAACGGGGCGGCGGGCCGTCAGAGCGTCGCCAATGTGTTTTGCAAGTGATACAATATCCGTATTCATCGCGTTTATCCTCAAATTGACCGGTGAAAGCCCCTGTGATTGGTTGCAGCCATACCAGGGGCACCATTTCTTTTTCTACCTATGCACCTCCTTTAAGAGCCCCGGCCATCACCGGGGCTTTCTGTTGCTAGTCTATTGCGGCCAAGATGGCCTCTTTTTCGTCATGCTCACAAGCCCAATCCCGCAAGCTGTGATACAGCCTTGAAAACCGCTCCTGGTCAGCGCCTTCTGTGTGAAATGACAGATGGCTATAGAGGTAGAGGCAAGCGGTAATCCCGGCAGCATCGGCGCTCATTTGGCCACTAAAGTAGTTCATGGCCTCGATGTTCAGCATTTCATCACGACGCCCAGGAGCCATATAAAAGCCGCCGTTCGACAGCTCCCACATAAGCCAATAAGCCCCGCGATACTCGCGGCAGAGCCCTTTCATTTGCTGGTAAAGCATCGACTCGAAAACCACATAGAAACGGCCTACATAGCGGGGCATTGCAGCCATACGGCGAGGGGTGGCGACCAGGGAGCAGATCAGGGGATTAAGTTCTGTTTGCATCATCGGAGTTCTCCGGTATTGACCGTGGCGGGTGCCCGGCCTTCTGAGATATATAATAGGCCATTTTGGCCTATTGTGTCAAGCGGGTACAATAAAAAATAGGCCAAATCGGCCTACTTTTTTTCTCTCCAACTGAGCCACATTTTATTCAGCTCCAGGCTGCGGGCTGGCCAATCTGGCAGATTCACCGCATGGGCGCGGTAGTTGATCCGAGTATTCAGAGTGCAACGGGGAAAGGGGTTGGCCACCTTGCAGTAACGATAAAACAGACCGACGAGGCGAGCACCGTAACGATCACGCTCCCAGGTCAAAACGTTGTGCATATGCTCGCGGCGTTCGCGTATCCATTCTCGATAGAGTTGGTGAAAGGTGCGGTTAGCTGTGTGGATCATCGGAGTTCTCCGGTATTGACCGTGGCGGGTGCCCGGTCTTCTTAATTAAGATTATAGGCCAAAATGGCCTACTATGGCAAGAAAAAGCGCGCTCTACGTTAAAAAAATCACGTAGTCGCGGGGGATTGCCGCCAAGATTTCGCATAGCGTCGCCTGATTTCGTACGTACGAAATGGGCCACCTGGTCGAGCTGCTGCCGATGCCTGGTGAGTTGGCCACCTGGTTGATTTCCTTCTGGCGTCCAGATCTGAACTTGGCCACCTGGTCGAGCTGCTGCCGGTGCCTGGTAAGTTGGCCACCTGGTTGATTTCCTTCTGGCGTCCAGATCTGAACTTGGCCACCCGGTCGAGCTGCTGCCGGTGCCTGGTAAGTTGGCCACCTGGTCGAACTGCTGCCGGATCTAAAGGTGGAATATTAAGCAGGTAGTGATAGACTGAGATCCAGCATGGCTATACGCCTGCTAACCCCTCAAAAGAAAGCAGCCTCTAGGGCTGCCATCCGTTACGAAATCTCACTCACTTTGAAATAGCCATCTAAACGGCTTTACACCTGGCCGCCTGAAGGGCAACCGCTGAGGCTTCGCCATTAGTAATAGGGGAGGGACTTGTCTCACTGTTTTGTTGAGGTGAAGGCTTGCCCAGGCGATACCATTTAGCCCGGCTCATGCCCATAGCTTCCCAGGGCTTTTGCCTGCTCAATGAGTTGGCTTCATAGGCTTCACGCTCAAGCTGGCCAGCGGCGCGGCGACGTTCTTCATCACGCAGTCTATCGCGCTCTCTGCGGCGCTTCTGAGCCTCGTCAGTGCTGATAATCGTCTTCAGTTGCTCTTGTTCTTGCTGTGAGATCTGGAATAGGTTGATCAGCGTGTCGTTTTTGGGCGTGTATAGCGGTGCAAACGACTTTCCGCCGAACTCGACACGTTCCCCAGCCTCATAGGATTTCGCCTTGCTGTAGAGCGTCATAAGCTCTTTGGAGCGGTAAGACCAACGAGTATCCAGCTCGGAGGAAAGAGCGGCGGCCTCATGGTACATCTGGGCGCTGTTTGTTGCCCCGGAGAGAAGGAGAAAGTTAAGACGCCAGAAAAGATGCCTCATTCGCTCGCCTTCGTTGATTCCACCTCTGAGCTGGCCCAACTTGCGTAGGTCTTCCAGGGGGAACCGCAGAATTCGGAAAAAATCGTACGCTAAGCTAAGGAAGGTCTGAAAAAGCCCCCGCTCGAGAAATGCATCCCAGCAACCATGCGGGTTACAGAGCGGTGATTTCGCGAAACATGGGCTTTTTCAGAGCTTCCTTAGCGTTACGATAAAGCTAGCATGGAAACGATAGGTGCAAGCAAGTTAAGGGTTGCATCGCGCATGTCAATCTAGGCTATGCCTCAACCGGGCGTCAGGCACCCCACCTATGTTGCGTCAGATTAGGATCGTTTTTCGCCTTTTCTGACGATCTGCGCTCGGCCTCTCAGGCTTCAACCTGACAGATCAACCGCTAGCGTGCTTTATTTTCCGAATTCTGAGACGACCCCTGATTTGTTGGTGCTCGTGATATCCGTGCGCAATGGCGGCAGCGATGCCTACCAGCAGGTTCACCGCGTCAACCCGGTGGCCATCGACTTCAAGGCGGGGGGTAATGCCGAGCGTATACAGCAGGATCGGCGCCGGATGTTGTTGCACCGTCTGTTCGACAACCGCTTGCAGATTGCCGATGGCACCATTGAATCACTAGTTGCCCAGCACGTCTCAGAATACTTCCGCCTGCTTGATGTGCCGCCCGCCGAGCAGGATCGCAAGCGTCGCGAGTTCACCGAGTCTTGGCCTTATGCACCGCACCTGTTACGTCTGCTTGAGGAACAGGTGCTGATCGCCACTGACGCGCAGGAAACGCGCGACATGATTCGCATCTTGGCTAATCTTTACAAGAGCCGTGGCGAAGCCGTGCCTGTGCTCACCGCCGCCGACTTCCGGCTGGATGACGATGCATCGGGCATCGGCGCACTGCTGGATTCGGTTTCTAATGAGCACCATCGCACCCTGCGAGAAAAAGCGCAGCACAACATCATCTCGGTGACCGAGGCGGTATACAACCACGCCAACCTTGCACCACACCTGCAAGAGATCGTGGGGGCACTGTGGCTGCGGTCGATTGCCGTCGGCAACCTCGCGGGAGCCGATCCCGCCACGCTGCAGGTGGACATCACTCGAAACAAGCCTGTGGATGGCAATGCTTTCCAGGTCGAGCTGGCAACGATTGTCGAGAACAGCTTCAACATCCATCAGGATGGCCCGCGTATGGTCTTTCGTGAGGAAGAAAACCCTCGTGCCAAATTGATGGTTTGTGCCCGTAACGACAAGCTATTTACCGATGGCTCCGATCTGGCACAGTTGGCCAAACAGGCTCGCTATGTCATCGGCGGCAGCGATGAGGTCGCAAAAAATTTCCGCGTGATTGCACTGCCTAGATCTTGGCAGACAGACCCATGGACATCACTAGATGAAGCCGAGCAGCCAGAGCGCTGGGATGACCGTTTGCCTGTCCTGGTACTGCCGGAAGAACCGGAAAAAATCGATCAGACACTGGGCCGTTGGCTCAAAGATCACCTGCAAAAGCGCCGCAATACAGTTCGCTTCCTGTTGCCCCGATCTGGTTCCACCAATGCATTCCTGGATCGCGATCTGCTCATCCTCGCGCGCGCTGAAATGAAGGCGCAGGAATGGAGCGGCCATAATTCCACAAATCCGGCGGAATACAAAAAGCTCCACAAAGAGTTCGAAGGCACCCTGCGTGACAACCTGAAGAAGCGCTTTGACCGTTTCGCTGTCTTGCACCGCTACGATCACCAAAACCCGCAGCAATCTCTATTCAGTGTCGAGCACTTGAAAAAGCAAGGTGCACAAATTCCCGAGGGCATCGAGGAAACGCTGACCAACGATCTCTTCGTGCCCGAAGACTTCGAAGAGCTCGTGCTCGAAGCGGCATCTGAGAACGCATCCCTCGGCAAGCTGCTGCGCGAACTGCAGGAGCCACGCCCGGCAGGCCAGGATTGCATCCCTTGGCTGGGCGAAACTGCGATGAAGGAGCGCATCCTCCGTCTGTGCGCGCGCGGCAAGATCGCCATCAACCTGCGTAATCTGGAGCATCTGCAAACCCACGCAGGCGAGGACGAGGAATCTGCGTGGCGGCGCTTGCGGCCCAAACTCTCCTATACCGGGCGTCAGCTTGATGAAGTGTTCCTTATGGAACCCTCGGCTGTGCCTGCCACTGGCGGCACTACTCCACCCGTGCCGCAGCCACCTGCAGGCACCCCCAATAATGGATCGGGCGGCGATATCTTTGGCGGTGGCACGACCACACCACCCGCACCTGTTGGTGGCGATAACACTCCCGGCACCGGTACGTCGCAGAATGGAGGTGACATTTTTGGTGGCGGCACAAGCAGCACCACCAAACCGCGCATCCCGCTCTCTAACCCGCCAACCTCGCCGCTAAACCTGATCGGCAAGCTCGAAGGCTGGGGTATTGGCCCGGCCACGCCTGTGGCAGAAGTCTCAATCAAGGTGTCTGCCGCCACCGGCGCGCAGCTCAAGGAACTGCTCAAGAAGCTGCCCGATGGCATGACTTTCGAGCTGAGTCTTGAGAAGGAGGACAACTGATGGCGCTTGATGCAGGAATATTGCAGCGTCTGACTCAAGGCACCGCAGCGGATGCGTGGAGTTTCATCATCGAACGCACGCTCGATATCGCCTCACGACCATTGGCCGAGGGCAATGCCCCGGGCGAGGTCGTAAAGCGCGACCGCGAGATCGGCGAGCTCGATCTGTTCCTTGCGTCCAGTGGTTGGGATCTGTGGCGATGCTTCGGACAATCCGAGATCAGCGGCGTGGAACGCACCTCAGACCGTCTTGCGCGTTGGTGGGCCGAGCCGAGTTATGGCAACAGTGCTGCCCGCGCCGTGCTGGTTCTGGATGCCCTGAGCCTGCGCGAACTGCCTTGGTTGCTGCAGGGAGCGAAAGAACGTGGATTCACCCTGCAGGGCGTCACAGCGACCGCCTCCGAATTACCCGGCGAAACCAACGAGTTTGCCCGAGCGCTGGGCTTGTCCAGCCGAAGCCAGTTGCAGGCCAACGGCGGTGGATTGGCACACAAACTTCAACCCGCGCAGACCGAAACCATCGATCTGCCGTGGAAGGATTGCGAAGGTTTGGTGGGCAGTGCATCTGGCGCGAAGAACTGGGTGTTCTGGCATCACTGGCCAGACGCCAAGCTGCACGACTACGGCGCAGGCCAAGGTCTGGAGCTGCTGACCAAGGATGCTGCGCAGCAACTTTCTAGTGACGACTTTTGGGCCTTTGTTGAGCGCCTCGCCACTGGGCGGCGCTTGGTCATTACCTCGGATCACGGCTACGCCGCCACGGGTTACTTCCCCGATGCCGATGGTGAGGTTGTCGCCCACCTCAAGCAAACGTTCTCAAGCGGGCGTAGCAAGGCTGGTAACGGTGACACTGGCCCCTTTGTGCCTCCCGTTGCGTTGCAAATTGACAGTCCGCACGGTGCGCACCTGTTGGCGCTGGGCCGCAGAAAGTGGCGCAGTCAGGGCGGTTACCCGACATTGACGCACGGCGGCCTCTCGCTGCTGGAAGTGCTGTCGCCCTTCGTTGAACTATCGAAGTAGGTAGATATGACAGCCGCCGACTTGCCAGACGATTTTTTCGCAGATATCCAAGGGTTTTTTCGCAAAACCCCGGTGCTGCTTGTCGGCTCTGGCTTTTCCTGCGGCTATGGCCTTCCCGGCATGGGTGCCTTGGCGGAGCACTTGGCAACCGCTGTGCACGATGCTCTGTCCACCGATGGGGCAAGGAATACCTGGGCGCAATCAGTCGACGCAATCAAGGCAAATCTCGAAGCTGGGCTGAATGGCATTCCGCTTGGCATGGCGGAATGGGGAGAGATCGTGTCAGCCCTACGCGGAGAAACCGCGAAGTTGATTCTTGATAGAGCCATCGCCGCAGAGGCAAAAATTCTTGGCGAAAAGGTTGCCGGTGGTCATGCGCCGTCACGCCTCCTGAATCGTTTGTTTAGTGGCTCACCGCAGAACACGGACAGCATCCATGTCATTACGACTAACTACGATACGTTGTTGGAATTGTTTTGCGATCTCGCGGAAATCCCTCTGGACACAGGATTCACAGGGTTCCGTCGGCGTAAGCCGCGCCCCCGGCCACTCTTCCAGACGCAATACAGCCGTGTTCTGGTGGCCGAGAAACGCCAGCAGCAGGTCGATCACCGCATCTGTAAAACAGTTCGTCTGTATAAGCCTCATGGCTCAATCAGTTGGCTGACAACGGATGAGGGGCCAGTGGAAGTTCTCAACGATGTTTCCGTCGCGGAACGAGCCATCGTTGTGCCCGGCCCCTCGAAGTACCAAGACGCATTGGTCAATATCTTGTTTGACGAAATGCGTACAGCGATGAATGCGGCGCTTGCTGATGCTCAGGCGCTGTTATGTATCGGGTTTGGCTTCAACGACGATCATTTGCAAGGCGTCATCAAGCGCCGCCTGGCCGCAGGCATGCCCGCAATCATTGTCACGCGCAACCCGACTCCGAACATTGAACAACTACTTGGCGAACACCCTCACGTGATTGCCGTGTTCAAAGATGGGGACGGGGCCGTTTGTCGCTGGAAAGGGAATGCACTGCGGTCACCAGAGCCGCTCTGGCAGCTAGATGACTTTTTGAAAAAATTTGTGGAGTGAGGCGAGGATGAGCATTTTCAATTTCACCGACGAGCAGTCATTGGGCGAAGTCCGCAGTGTTGAAACCTCGCGGATCACCGTGCGGGTGACGGATGGCCAACGCCTGCAAAAGGCGCGCGTCGGTCGATTGGTTGCCATCCAGTCGATGGGCGATGAATGGCTGATCGGCATCATCGAACGAGTTTGGCGGCATCCGGTGGAGCTGCCGACGCTACCTGAAGTTGATCCGCCAGCGGATCTGGCTGGCGTGCCTCAAGAGGAAAACGGCGTGTCGATCAGCTTGGTCGGCACCTATCGTGCTCGGGATGGGCAGCGCAAGGACACCTTCACACGTGCCGTTTTCATCCTGCCGGAGATCAACCGGCCCGTGTTTCCCATTGAAGAAAAGTCGCTCGAAGACTTCATGGGGATTTTGAGCGCTTCATCCAAGGCGGATGCGGCAGCCCCACTCAAGGTCGGTACCTATACCTTGGATGGCAAGGCCAGTGCCTACATCGATGGCGACAAGCTTTTCCAGCGCCATGCCGCGCTGCTGGGCAGCACGGGCTCGGGAAAATCTTTCACCGTCGCCTCCATCCTTGAGCAGTCCGCACAACTGCCTCACGCGAATATCGTCGTGCTCGATTTGCATGGCGAGTATTCGAGCATGAAATTCGCCTCGCATTACCGCATCGCAGGCATTGGCGATATCAAGACCAAGAAAGACGGCGCGATCTTCCTGCCTTTCTGGCTGCTGACATATGACGAGATGCAATCCGTTTTTGTGGATCGCTCCGGTGACAATGCGCCCAATCAGGCGCTTGCCCTGATGGATTCGGTCGTTGAAATGAAACGCGCTGCCATCAATGCGCTAGGCAAGCCGGAGTTGCTGGAAGGGTTTACGGTCGACACACCGGTTCCCTACAAGTTGAATGACTTGGTGGAATCCCTCGACCGAAAAAACGACGAGGTCATTCCCACAGGCGAGGAATACGTCAGCGGTGCGAAGAAGGGACAGCCCAAAACCGAAAAAGGCCCGTTGAACGGCAAGCTCTCTCGCTTCCTCATTCGCTTGAAAACCAAAATGAACGACCGCCGCTATGCGTTCATGTATCAGGCACCGGAGGACTACGAGACCTACGAGGCACTACACGATCTCGCCAAGAAACTGCTCGGTACAGGCAACGTCAACGATGGCGTCAATCCGGGCATCAAAATCATCGACTTTTCCGAGGTGCCCTCGGACATCTTGCCAGTGGTTGTGGGCTTGGTCGGGCGGCTGATCTACCAAATCCAGTTCTGGAGCAGCCCGGGCGAAGACGGCGATGCGCGCCACCCGATTGTCATCGTTTGCGATGAGGCGCATCTCTACCTGCCAAGCAGCGCCGCCTCCACTGGCCCGCTGGAAAAGCGCGCCTTGGAAAACTACGAGCGCATCGCCAAAGAGGGCCGCAAGTACGGAGTTGGGCTGATGGTGGTCAGTCAGCGCCCCTCGGATGTCAGCACGACCATTCTCAGCCAGTGCAGCAACATCATCAGCCTGCGCCTGGCCAACAAGACCGACCAGGCGGTGGTCAAGCAGCTCTTGCCAGAAAGCCTGGAGGGGCTGATGGAGGTGCTGCCGACGCTGGACGTAGGCGAGGCTGTAGTGGTTGGCGACGCCACCCTGCTGCCGACCCGCATCAAGATGGCCAAGCCAAAACATGAACCGCGCAGTGCAACGATCCCCTTCTGGACCCGCTGGGCCACGCCCAAGGCCGAAGTCGATTTGGTTGCCGCCGTAGAAAACATGCGCCGCCAATCCCGCGCACAAGAAGATTAAGGAAGCTTGAATGGCCACCAAAAAAGAACTACTGGCGCAAGAAGTCGCCAAAGCCGTCGGCGCAGGCAAGACGGTCGCGCTTGAAACTGTCGATTTCAACGATCCGAATCGTCCCAAGACTTGCCTGGAGGTGGACTTCCCGATCCTGCCCGTCAATCAGGTGGCGATCATCGAAGGCAACGCGGGCAAGCCGATTTACCAGATGTCGAAGTGGTGGGCGCGGCGGCGCTCCAGCGTGTTCCGCTCAATGTTGATCGCGGCGGCGACCAAAGCCCCGGAAGACAAATCGCACGCAGCCAAGCTAGTGTGGGACAACTACTATGCCAATCACCAGAAAAAAGGTGCGTTCAAGGACCTGAAGGTGGCCGACATCTTCATGGGCGGCGGCACCACACTGGTGGAAGGCTCGCGCCTTGGAATGCAGATGGTCGGCAACGACCTGAATCCCGTCGCGTGGTTTGTGGTCAAGCAGGAACTGGCCAATGTCGATCTAGAGCAAGTGAAAAAGCTGCTGGCCGACATTGAGGCCGAGGTCAAGCCGCAGATCATGCCGTACTACTACTGCGATGGCCCGGAAGGTGAGAAAGGCTCGTGGACGCACTTACCGACCAAGAAGGTGATGCCCGCCGATTTCGACCCGCTGACCATCCCTCGTGACGAGCGCAAGGATTACCGTTACGAAGGCCCGGAGATTATCTACACATTCTGGGCCAAGCACGGCCCTTGTCAGGTAACGGGCTGCGGTCACCGCACGCCGATCATGACAAGCCCGGTGATGGCGGTGAAAACGCTCAGCGTCAAACACTGGGAGCATTCGTGCAGTAAGTGCGGCGGCGACTTCCATGTTGAGGAAGATATGGCGCGGATGGCCCCAGATGCGCCACTGTATGTGGCACCTTCCGAACATCCGTTTTCTGTGCTCGACCGCCGGAAGGGCGTGATCTGCCCGCATTGTGGCCATACGGCGATGGTTAACCTCGGCAAGGGCAAGAACAAGAAGGTGGAACTGAGCCTGCTGGTGCATCCGCAATGGCTGGCGGGTTCGCCTAAGCAGGATACGAATAGCCAGCCTTACGGCGGCTCGGCGCAGGATGATGTGGCTGCAACCACGCGGTGGGACAATGAACGCGCATCCAAGATTCGGCTGCTGGAGGTGCGCGGCGCGCTGCCGGAGGAAGTGACGTGCCCAGAAACAAAGGTCATTTTTGCTCCGCAAAATGGCACGGTACCGAAAAAATCCCATTACGTCTGCGCAGCCTGCGGCACAACTCAGGACGTACTGACCACCATCAAAGCCACAGGCAAGACCGGGCCTATGGCTGCCTATGCGGTACATGGTTACGCCCCCAAGCGCGATGCCGCAGGCAAACCCTATAGTGGGCGTTTTTTCGCCGCATATGATGCAATTCACGCATGCCAATACGATGCCGCGCTCGTTGAATGGGAAGCACGAAAGGATACCGATCTCAAAGACTATTGGCCTCGTTCAGAGGTGCCTTTCGGTTTCATGACACACATGAATAACGGCGGCATTCCAAACCACGGCTATACGCACTGGTGGACGATGTTCAACCCTCGTCAGTTGCTGGCACAAGCCCAGCTGCTGAGAGGAATTCTCACCATTGGCGATTACCCTTGGAGTGTTAGAGAGGCTCTTCTAGGTGCTTTCCAGCAGAGTATTCGCTATAGAAATATGTTCTGTTTCTGGGATATCAATTATGACAAGTTGGTGCCCCACATGAGTAATAACAACTATCACCCCAAGACAAATGTTGTCGAAGGGTCTTGCTTCGGTATTATGGGTAGTGGGCGCTGGTCATCTTGTGCTGATGGTGTCATAGAAGGGATTGAATGGGGTAAGAATCCTTACGAACTTGTCAGTCCCCAATCTGTATCTCGGGTTCGCAGTGATGGTGTTGAAAAATCAAGTAGCGAAAAGGTATTCCCCGGTGATGCAGTTGTAGACGTGGAAGTGCATCAGGGCTCGTCTACAGATCTGTCACAACTTGAAAGCGGTAGCCTAGATCTGGTGATTACCGATCCTCCGTTCGGTGGCTTACTGCACTATTCGGAGCTGTCCGATTTCTTCTACGTATGGCTTCGCCTGGCGCTCAAGAACAAATACCCAGCAATCTTTGGCTCCGAGTACACCCCAAAGTCTCTGGAGGCAGTAGCCAATCGGGCTCGCGAGCCGGAAGATCCAGATGGTTTCTATCAGCGGCTGCTTACCCAGTGCTGGCGTGAGGCGCATCGACTCTTGAAGCCCGGTGGTATCTTGGCTTTCACCTTCCACCATAGTGCGGATGAGCCTTGGGTGGCGGTATTGGAGTCGCTGTTCGATGCCGGGTATTACCTTGAAGCAACTTACCCAATTCGCTCGGATGAGACAAAAGGTGATGGAGCAAAGCCAGGTACCTTCGGTTCTCAAACTATCGAATACGACATCATCCATGTCTGCCGCAAGCGCACGGAAGAGCCAAAGCCGGTGAGTTGGGGGCGGATGCGTCGTGAGGTGATGGCTGATGTGCGTCAATTGCAAGGAATGTTGGAGAATCATGCTCAATCAGGTTTGCCCGCTGCAGATATTCAGGTTATTCGCCGTGGTAAAGCATTGGAATACTTCTCTCGCCATTACGGCAAAGTGTACGTTGATGAAGGGCGTACGATTTCAGTTAGGGAGGCTCTGGTTGGTATTAACCAACTGATTGATGAGGATGCAGATAAAGGCAACGAAGCACCACCAGTGAACGCTGAGCCCATGACCCGACAATTTTTGCGCACTTTTGGTTCGGTTAACGAGATGAAGCGCGATCAATTGCAAAAGTATTTGCGTGGAACTGTGACTACCCCAGATGATTTTGTTCAGCGTAACTGGTGTTCGGAGGCGAAGAAGGTTTTCACTCGGACTAATCCACTCGATTTTTCCCGTGATTGGCAACGAAAACATCGACGTAAGCTAACCTCCGATCTCGACCAAGCGCTGGTATTGATCGGAGCGTGCTTTGATGGCAGTGGAATTAGTGCCTCGGATACGCTGAATAACGATAATTTCAAGCCGCATGTTGCGCTGCGTTCACTGCTGGAATGGTTGCACCGTAATGGTCCGGATCAAGCTACCCGCAATGCAGCGTCCCTCGCAGTCCATATTTACCGAAATTGGCAGGCAAGTTTGGCACCATTACCGGTGCAGGGCTCCTTATTTGACGATGATGAGGAGTGGGCATAATGCGACAGACTGTAGATACCGTGTGGCAACGACGAGGCACCAGTTGGTTGTGGGACGAAGAGGCTCGCAATCAAGTCTGTGTCGCAAGTGAGGTCTGGAGTTTGCGGCAGTTTCTACAATCGCAAGGACGTTGGCCCGATGATCTCCCTAGCAATGACAACCAGACATTAGTTGTCGCCGGGCTTGATGGTTGTCTCGATCTGTTAGCTCCTGAACAGGGAGAAATCTGGCTGGGAGAAACGATTAAAAGCGCCATTCTCTCGTTTCAGGATTATTACGGTGGTGAAGCTGCGTTGATCTTCTGGTTACCTCAAGGTCACAGTCGACTTAAACAACTGGTTACTAATGATGCTGTTTTATGGTTATGCGAGGCGCCTTATCGTGAGAATCAGATTGATTTTGGTCGCCTGCTATGGGGGGAGGCTAATGAGTATCCACAGGAAATTTTGCTGCGTGAAGGCGCCAAAGTAGCTGGACTGTTTCATTTACGAATTACCTGAGGTCGACGAGTGGAAGCGGATGCATTGTTTCAACCAGGTGAGCGGATTATTCACCATGAGTTCGGGCAGGGGGTGGTGCTTGATCCTGTGCGAGATGGTTACCTGCGCGCTTTCTTTGGGGTTGGTGAACGCCGCGTACCTGTTGGCGCTGTGCGGCGCCAGCTCTCACGCACCGAGCGCATCCTGCGTGCCGTTGATGGCGGCGCAGATCGGGCGCGCAAAGCGTGGTTGTCCTATGAGGCCCATGCGTTGCCCGTCATGGAAAGTGCATCGGCACTGACTTCCGCAAAGATTGACCTGCTGCCGCACCAGGTGGTGCTGACGCACCGGATTGCGACAGCATCCCCCCGACGCTATCTGATCGCTGATGAGGTGGGGTTGGGCAAAACCATTGAAACAGCTTTGATTTTGCGTGAGTTGGCCAGCAGAGGGGAGCTGAATCGCGCACTGATGGTGGTACCTGCAGGGTTAGTGAATAACTGGCACCGGGAGCTGAACGAGGTATTCAACCTCGATTTTGAAGTGTTCGGTTCTGAGGGCGACATAACTGACCGTAAAACCAATGCATTTGCCAAGCACGATCGATTGATTGCGAGCATCGATACACTCAAACGTCCGGCGCGTATTAAACGCTTGCTGGATGCTCCTCGGTGGGATCTGGTGGTTTTTGATGAGGCTCATCATCTGACGGCTTCTCGAACGGGTGGTAAGGTCCGGAAGACGGAGAATTACAAGCTCGCCGAGGCGCTGAAAGATCACTCTCGTGACCTGATGTTGTTATCGGCCACGCCGCATCAGGGCAATCACTTTCAGTTCTGGATGCTGGCGCAGCTCCTGAACCCCACTTTGTTTGGTAGCCCAGAGGAAATGCTGGAGAACCGCCACCGTCTCAATACTGTGATGTTTCGCCGGACCAAGGCGGATGCTTGCCAACCAGATGGTTCACCACTGTTTGCTCGTCGCTGGGTTCATACCGAGTCGTTCCTTATGAATGAGGATGAGCGGCTGTTTTACGAGAGGTTGCGCGAGTATCTGGAGGATGGTTTTGACTTGGCTCGTCGTCAAGGAAACCAGGGGCGCGCGCTGGGCTTTTTGATGGCCATTTTCCAGAAGATAGCAGCATCAAGCTTCGCGGCTGTACGCCGAACGCTCAAGCGTCGTCTGCTTATGTTGACCCTCCACGAGGCATTACTGCGCGATAAAGATCTTGATATTGAAGGGCGTGAACGTCTGACTGAAGAAGCTCGAGTTTTGATTCATGAAGAATATGCTCTGCCTTACGACAGCATTGGGCGTAGCGAAGTGGATCGAGTGTTGGCCGATCTCAAGTTCCGTTTGGTCAAAAAGCTTGATGCAGAGGCGCTTGAGATGGCCTCCGATCCTTATGGCAGTGAATACTTGGCAACCAATGCCGAAGAAGCTGCGTCGGCTGTTGTGGAGCTTCACTTGCCAGAAGAGCGTTTGCGAATTGGCGATCTTCTCAATGTGTTTCCGCAGCAGCGTGAAACTAAGGCGCAGAAGCTGCTTGATGGTCTGGGTTATTTATGGCGGCAAAATGCCAGCGAGAAGATCGTTATCTTCGCCACCTATCTTGGGACTGTCGATCTAATTGCTCGCGAGATTGAACAGGCGTATCCAGGACAGGGAGTGGTGGTTTTGCGTGGTGGCGATCATGGAGCCAAGCTGGCGGCAGAACGGAAATTCCGCTTGAAGAATGGGCCGCGTGTTCTGGTTTGTACTGCAGCTGGCCGTGAAGGTTTGAATCTGCAATTTGCGCGCATCCTGTTCAATTTCGATCTGCCATGGAACCCGATGGATGTGGAACAGCGTATCGGGCGTATTCATCGCTATGGTCAAAACCACACGGCGCAGGTCTACAACCTCGTTCTCTCCGATACCATCGAAGGGCGAATTTTCTTGATGCTTGATGAAAAGCTGACGGAAATAGCCAAGACAGTCGGTAAGGTTGACGATCAAGGTAACGTAGCTGAAGACCTGCGTGCACAGATTCTTGGTCAGCTATCTGAGCGTCTAAATTATGACCGACTCTACCAAGAAGCTTTGTCAGACCCTGAATTGAAACGAACACAAGTGGAACTTGAGGCTGCGCTCTCAAATTCACGGGAAGCTCGACAGGTTGTTTTTGACCTATTCCAAGACCTTGATGGTTTCAGTCTTGATGACTACAAACCATTTTCCGATGTTTCATCTAGTCTGGATCGGCTGGTACGCTTCCTTTCGGCAGCGGTGGCAGATCGTCAGCAACGCTTGGTCAAGATCGACAACGAGACCTATGACTTAGTGACTATTGATGGGTCGAGTCAACAACGATTCACATTGAACCGAGATTTAGCGACAAGCAGCGATAACTTGGAGTTGATGGGCTTGGATCACCCTCTGGTTCAGGAAGAGCTTGGCCGCTGGCGCAGTGTTCCGCCTGAGGAAATTGGCATTGCCGTTTCTGGCGACTTAGATACCCCTGTTCTGCTCTCTCTGTGGATGGTCGAAGCTTCTTCTGGCAATGGTGAACGTCGAGTCGTGGTTCAGCCGATTGCCGTTAAGCAAGATGGTACACGAGTTCCGGTGGTTGAGCGGCAGGTTGAGCAATATCTGCAGGCACCGGTAACATTATCGAAGTTTGCGCTCGAACAACGGCAGGAAATATTCACGCATGTTATTGAGCCGACTCTGCAGCGGGAACTGAAACATAAGGGGGCCGCCAATGGGGATGGTAGTTACTCTGCAGAGCTAATTGGCTATGTCGAGATCATGAACCAGGGGGCACAGGTCAGTCCAGCCTTTGCTTCCGAAATTTGATCTGGATGACTGCATCGAATTAACTCAAGGCATTGAACAAAATGGTCAGACGTGGGAGCGCCGTTCGGCTCACATAGATCATCGCGAGCTTCGTTCTCGTGTGTTGGAGATAAATCCGAGAGCAGACCTGAGAGCGCATGAAGTGTTTAATCGTCACATCTAGGCATGGCTTACTGAATTGGTATCCCACTTTTTTACTCTATGCTTTCTCGTTATCGGTGCTGGATTTGCAGTTTGGTATCCAACTTTATTTTTATAATGCTGTTTTTCATGTCGTAGAATGCGGCTTAGAGGCGGATCAGGTATCCAACTTTATTACTCGTATACAAGTGAACCGGATCGAGCTGCAGCTGTTCGTCGCGTTCGCTCAGAAGTAACACCCTGGTACCCGGGGCGACGTTATAGCGACCGATGGGTTCCGGGTCGTAGGCAATATTTCGATCGGCTTTATTGGCGAAGAGAGAAAGATACTCTTCCCGCGTTAATGACTGAGAAAAACGTCCGCACATGGTTACCTCCAGTGGCCAGACTGAAAGTATAGAAGATGTGATCGATGTGGATCTGGAGTCAGGATGCCGCTTCAGCGGCATAGAGGCGCCAGCAGTAGTTGAATGGAGTACCGAGGGCAAATGGCGCCGTAGCCCGGCGCAGCCGGCTGCTGTTTTGACAGGTTCTGCCAATCCCTTCCCCCGCCCTGATAAGCCATACCCGCTTAAAACATCACAGACGCCTCTGTACGCGGTCGGAGTGGTCACGACAAGGCGACAGCCGCAGTCGGGGCGTATCTCCGCGTTAGCGGGCCGGAGGGCCGCTTACGAGCGTGTACCAGACAACTGACCGCAGCTCCACCCACAGCGATGAAAAGAGTAGTTACAACACCCATCATTAAAAGCGATGTCTTCCCCGGCCTTTGGCCGGGGGCGGCGGCGCTTTTCAGTGGTGGGGAGGGGGCACATATGTTGTTGAAGCGTCAGCGTTCTCCGGTGGTGGGAGGCGAGGTTTCTGCGGTGTTCTGAGTGGTATGTGCGGTGCTGAGGATTGCGCTGGTGCGGTTCACGGGGAATCTAACCGGATGATGTAACTAAATTATGTGTTGTGCCTATGCCCGCCGCATAGCGGCGGGAGGCACTTCTGGTTCTGAGCGACGTGGACGCTTGCGGCCGCTGTAAGCGAAGGCCTTTTTGATTTATTCACAATGGTGTTCAGAGACAAAAGATCTCCCTGCTGCTTGCAATGCAGGGGATAAAAATACTGGGTTAAGACTGTATTGCGGGTTTCCTGTTATTTATTTGCAGATTCTCTCATTTATCTATTTGCGGATTTTTGTGGATAACTGATCACGTGGGGGCGTTTGATGGCCAGCATGCCGGCGAAATCATCAGGGAAAGAGAAAAACTCAGGCGGGAAAAGGAAGGAAAGACAAAAATGGCCAAAAAATACCAGCACAAAAAGCCCCGGAGGGGCTATTTTTTTACAAATTTTGGCTGGCCGGACTAATGCGGCGCTGGATGGCTCAGCGAGAGTTCCAGCTGATAGAGATGCTGTACCGCCAGCTGCTCAAGCTTGTTCTCAGAATAGCCATAGAGCTCGTCTGCCGGCAGCGTCTTCTTCAGCCAGCAGGTCATCTCATAGACCTGGCGGTCCCGGGGCATTCTGGCCAGGCGGTTGGCGCGTTTGCGTGCCGCGCCTTGTGCACGACGATACTGCAGGGCCTCACGACTACGCTGCTCATACCAGCGCTTACGCGCCTTATGGACAGAAATATCCTCATGCTCGCCTAACATGCCCTCTTTAATGAGTGCCTGACGTTCCTCGCTTTCGCGCAGTTTCTTCTGCTGCTGCTCCTGCAGCTTCATCAAATCAACGCCCAGCATCCTGAAGCCGGCGGCGGTGATCCACACGTACTTTGGCAGACGTTTACGGGACTCCCGATCCCAGGCGGTTTCTTCTGACACCCCCAGGACACCAAAGCGGACCTGCTCGGCTATCAGCGCCGAAACCCGGCGAATGGTCACTTCAGTTTCCGGAATGACTTTACCTTTGCCGTCTTTCGGACTGAGCTCTCTGGCCAGCCTGGACACGCACATCCCTACCGTGTGTTTACCGGCATCACAGAAGCTGACCAGCACCGGCCACAGCGCATCGAGGAGACGCTGTTTTTCAGGACGGAAAGCATATTTTCGCCCGGCGCGCTGACGTTCCCGGACATAGAATGGGTGCAGGGACATATGCATGCGCAGGCTGTGTTGCCCCGTGAGCGGATCTTTCTTCACCAGACGGTTATAGGCGTGGCCAAGCTGGCCACCGAGCGCCTTATAGTGAGATGGCCGGAACCAGGACGGGTTTTCGCATTTGGGTTTGGTGGAGTGCTCACCACGACGACGACGGGTACGCTTCTTTTCCGGGGAAACCAGAAAAGATTCAACGTGGCCATCTTCAACGCCCTGCCAGAAACGGATCTGTTCTTCCGTATCCAGCTGACTCCAGTGTTGCGGATTGTGCTGTTCAGTCAC